>CAYLJD010000038.1:0-20475 GCA_964383875.1 uncultured Halobacteriales archaeon | reverse complement strand
GACTGGACGGTCCCGCACTTCGAGAAGATGCTCTACGACAACGCCGAACTCCCGCGGGCCTACCTTGCCGCATACCAGCTCACGGGTCGAAACCGGTACCGCGAGGTCGCCACGGAGACGTTTTCGTTCCTCCAGCGGGAACTCCAACACCCCGACGGGGGCTTCTTCAGCACGCTCGACGCACAGAGTGCGGGCGAAGAGGGCGCGTTTTACGTCTGGACGCCACCGACAGTCGACCAAGCGATCGCAGACGACCTGGACGCGGCACTGTTCCGGGAGCGCTTCGGCGTTACCGAGGCCGGGAACTTCGAGGGACGAACGGTCTTGACCCGCCGGCGGGATCTCGAATCGCTCGCCGACGAGTTCGACATCGACCAAGCCGACGTCGCAACGCGCCTCGACCGGGCTCGCGAGCAGGCCCTCACAGCCCGGGCCGAGCGGGACCGTCCGGCCAGAGACGAGAAGATCCTCGCCGGGTGGAACGGCCTCGCCGTCTCTGCCCTCGCCGAGGGGGCCATCGTGCTCGACGCGTCCTATGCCGAGGTCGCCGAGGCGGCCCTGTCGTTCGTCCGCGAGCACTGCTGGGACGAGGAGGACGGACTCCTCAAGCGACGGTATGCCGACGGTGTGGTCGCCATTGACGGGTATCTCGAGGACTACGCCTACCTGGGCCGGGGCGCCTTCGACCTGTATCAGGCAACCGGCGACGTGGCGCACTTGGCATTCGCGTGCTCGCTCGCTCGGGAAATCGTACGGCGGTTCTGGGACGAGGACGCGGGAACGATGTACTTCACTCCAGCTGGTGGCGAGACGCTGGTCGCCCGTCCGCAGGAAGTCGCCGACCAGTCGACGCCCGCCAGTAGCGGCGTAGCCGCCGAGTTGCTCCTGAGCCTCTCCCACTTCACCGACGACGACCGATTCGTCGATGTCGCTGCCGGCACCATCGAGGCCCAGCGCGCCCTGATCGAATCCGATCCACTCCAGCATGCCTCGCTGACGCTCGCCGCCGACCGGTACCGCGCGGGGGAGTTGGAACTCACCCTGGTCGCGGACGAGCCGCCGGCCGCGTGGCGAGAGACACTCGCCACTCGATACCTGCCACGGCGCGTGCTCGCGTGGCGTCCCGCCGATGACGCCGAGTTTTCGGCGTGGCTCGACAGACTCAGCCTGGCGTCGGCCCCGCCGATCTGGGCCGACCGCGAGGCCAGAGACGGCGAGCCGACCGTCTACGCGTGCCGGTCGTTCACATGCTCACCGCCACAGCGTGACGTGGCAACCGCCCTCGACTGGGCGAACGAAACCCTGGATGACTCGGCGACCACAGCAGTCGACGAAGACGCCCCCTTCTGAGCAATCCCGTTAGGCCTCGGACGACTCGTCCGCCGTTCCCTCGCCCAGCCGGTCCTCGATCTCGTCGGCAAGGTACACCGCGATCGGGACTGTCTCGTCCTCGACAAAGCGAGTGATTTCCTGGCCGTCGTGTTCGACCACGACCGTCGGAATTCGGTCGATATCGTACTCCGAGACCCCTGGACCCTGCTTGTCCTCGTCCACGGCGAACTGCTCGACGTTGGCTGCCGGAACGCCAGCGGCGTCGATGGCCGCACTGAAGTCTGGGAGCTTTGCCCGACAATCCTTGCACCAGTCGCCACACCACACCTTGAAGACGACCTCGTCACTGTAGGTCGAAAGGACGTCGACGGTGTCGGCGTAGGCGTCGGCAACCCAGACCGGGTTGGGTTCCATGGTCTCCAGGGGCATGCGCCCGTATAGGGGAGTGGGTCTCATTAAGCCCCCGCCCGGCTGACCCCTGCGGGACACGTCGCTGGCGGGCCAGCGGGAGGCGGGCGGCACGTCAGTCGTCGAGGCGCGATTGGAGTTCCTCGACGAGGATGTGCCGGTGACAGCGCTTGGACTCCCCCTCGAAACAGACCATGACGACGGTCTGGCCGGTGCGGACACGGTCGGCGAGGGTGGCGAGCGTCTCGTCTACCTCGTCCGAGCCCGACACGTAGGCTCGATACCGGTCCGCGAAGTCGGTCTCCTCCCAGGCTGCGTTGTGGGCCCCCTCCGAACACATCCCGCCGGTCTCGAATCGTTCCTGGACGGCTTTGGTCTCCGAGAGGAGATCCTCCGGCGGGCCCAGTTCCGGGTAATTCTCGTCGACGGTGCTGCGAAACCAGCCTGTCGGTCGGCGCACGACCCCAGCGAGGTGCTCGTCGCCCTCGAAATCCACCATATCGTGCTGGATCGCAGCGTGGTAGGTTTCGCGGACCGCACTGGACGTGCTCACAGGGTGGTGATTGGAGGGGCCATGGCAAGAATCCCGCGGTGGACGCCCCGGTGCACTGAGGTTTTTAGGAACCGGCTCCTACGAGACGGCAGTGTACGAGGATATCCTCGAGACGATCGGTTCGCCCCTCGTCGAGGTAACTGCCCCAGCGGGTGCCACCATCGCCGCAAAAGTCGAATACTTCAATCCGGGCGGGTCTGCCAAGGACCGGCCGGCAATCGCGATGGTCGAGGCCGCCGAAGCAGCGGGCGACCTCTCTCCCGGCGACACAATCGTCGAGCCAACGAGCGGCAACACGGGGATCGGGCTCGCGATGGTCGGGGCGGTCAGCGGCTACGACGTCCGCCTGGTGATGCCCGCGTCGAAATCTCCGGAACGCCGACAACTCATGGCAGCGTATGGTGCGGAGCTTGAGCTGGTAGACGGCGACATCTCCGCGGCGGTGGACCGCGCTGACGACCTCACCGATCAGGACGGCTTCGTCCAGATGCGCCAGTTCGACAATCCCGCCAATCCCGAGTCGCACTACGAGACGACTGGTCCGGAGATCGTCGCCCAGGTCGGGGACCGCACTGTCGACGCGCTCGTTGCCGGGGTGGGCACGGGTGGCACCATCACCGGGACCGGTCGACACCTGCGTGAGACGTTCCCCGGGATCGAGATTGTCGCCGTCGAGCCGGCCGCGAATGCCGTTCTTTCGGGCGACGAGCCAGGGGAAGACGCGTTTCAGGGGATGGGGCCGGGGTTCGTCAGCGAGAACCTCGACGTCGACTTGCTCGACGACGTGGAAACAGTCGCCCTCGAGGCGGCCGAAACGGAGTGTCGACGGCTCGCCCGCGAGGAGGGCCTCCTCGTCGGCCAGTCCTCCGGGGCGTCCCTCGTGGCTGCCAGGCGGGTTGCGCGCCGGCTCGTCGGCGACGGCGTGGACGACCCGCTCGTCGTCACGGTATTTTGGGACTCCGGCGAACGGTACCTGTCGACCGACCTGTTCGACTAGCCGGCTTCGAACTCGCGTTCGGTGACACGGACCACCAGCGTGTCGTCGACGTCGCGGATGTCGTAGGTCGGGATCCCGTCGTCAGTCCGGCTGACGAACATCGGCTCGACGAGGCGAGGCAACGGGTCCGCGGGGCCACCGTCGTCGCGGTCGGCCGACTCCGCACCCTGGTCTGACGGTGACGGGTCATCGGTCGTCGGCCGCTCGATGCCGTAGACTTTCAGCAGGCGGCCGGTCTCGGCCGGGCGAACCTGCTCCTCGCGGATCGCAGTCGCGAGTCGCCGCGAGAGCCACTCGTCGCTGTCGATCGACGGTTCGAGGACGAGGGCATCGGCCACGAACCGCACGATGTACCAGTTGAGGTCGTTCAACAGTGAGACGGCACTACCGAGACTGACCGTCTCGGCGCCGACCGTGTTCGCGAAGGGCGCCCGCAGGTCGTAGGTCGACAACGCTTCGCGGGACGTCTCCCGCGAGAGGAGCTCGTAGCGGAGCTCCACGTCGACGTCGCCGACCAGACAGACCCGCGTCATGATGAGGGAGAGCGGGGCGGCGCTGAAAGCGATTTCGCCACCGCACCAGGCTGTCTGCCCGACGTGAACCGGGACGCGCCCGTACCTGGACACCCACGCGACGGCCCGAACGACGGTCCGTGAGAGAGCTGGCCTGGCCGGGTTGTCGGCTCACCCGTCGGACGCAGTGGCCCCCGTCGAATCGGTCTCGCCGAGCACCACCCGATCGGGCAAGCCGAGGTTCGGCGTGCGGCCAAGCGTGAGGACCCGTTCGGTGAGCGTGAGCTCGGCGGGGCTGGGCGTGGGCTTGTCGATCGCCTCGAAGTCGACCACCACAGCTCCGTCTTGGGCCGTAATGCGAACGGCACAGAGCTGGTAGGAGGGGTAAAACACGGGCGGGAGGAGGCCGATGATGCCGTCACGGCGGTGGAGCCGTTTGAGCCAGGTGCCGCTGTTGACGAGCAGGCCGCCCTCGACGACATTTAGCGCCGGCCGGTGCGTGTGGCCGTAACAGAAGATCGCTGTCTCGGGTTGCTCGGCGAAGATCTCCCGTGCTGCTTTCTCGTAGGGTGCATTGGCATCGACGGTGAGATCGGTCTCGAAGATGCCGAAGCGGTCGATCGTGTTCCGGATGTCTCGACGAATGAGGTAGAGGGGGATCCCGACGAGCAACAGGAGACCGGCGACGGTCACGTTGATCGCGAGCAGAAACCAGGCCGCCGTCCCGGCGGTCCCGAACTGACCGAGGAAGGCGGTACTCCACTCGACGGGCGTCGACCAGAGGCCGACCACGTCGAGCCCAGCGATGACTGCCAGCCCTGCGCTGATGTTGAACAGCAGGAGAAACGGGACCAACGCGTACCGCAAGAGCGGGTTCATCTCCCGGTAGAAGTACTTCGAGAGGAGCCAGACAGGCAGCCGCTCCGTCGGGGTGACCGCCTGGAGGTCCTTCAGCCAGTTGTAGCGGCCCCGGTCAGACAGTTGCCCCGCTCGGCTGGTCACGAGCGTGTTGTAGTAGTAGCCGAGCGGCCTCGCGTTGGGATGACCCCAGTCCTCGATCCGGTTGTTTGGATCCCGCTGATGACCGTGTTCGAAGTGGATGACCCGGTCGTCGATTGGTCTGGTCAGGGTGGCACGCTGGACAAGGTCAACGTTGTACTCGGCAAAGCGCTCGACGTACTCGTCGAAGGCCGCAAGCTCGTGATCGTGGTTGCCCGGCACTAGGGTGATCGTCGCGTGCTCGCCCGTAGCGCGCAGCTGGGCGAACAGCTCCGGATATGCCGCCTCCAGGTGGTCGAATTTGCGGATGCCGTCCACCGTGGTGATCTCCCAGAGACCAAATGCGTCGCCGTTGATCACGAGTTCGACGTCCTCGTCCGACTCTTCGATGCGTTCGAGAAAGGCCAGCAACTCGTCGAGAAACTCGACATCCCCGAGTTGCTCGTCGCCGCCGATGTGGAGATCGCTGATGACGTAGTACACACGATCGGTGGCAGCCATTGCCTCGGCCTCTCGGGTGCCCGACTAATGACGTTGTTCTCTCTGGCTCTCACACCCCGAGCCATTCGTCGTTGCTGACCTCGTGACCGCTCGCCCGACAGACCGTCGCCGCCTGTCGTCGGACAGCCCGGGATCCAGGGAGCGTCTCGTCCTCGTGGATTCGGTCGACGATCCAGTCACTGATGGTCTGGACGACCTCGTCGTCATCATCGTACGCGATCGATTCGAGCTCACGGAATGTCCGTTCGTACGCGTCTCGTTGGGACCCCCGGAGTTGGGTGTGGGGGAGCGTCTCGACGGCCGCGACGACGCGCTTCATTGCGGCCGCGACAACCGGCCGGCGCACCCGCCTGCGGACCGACGCGGGCGTGTCGAACCGTTCGGCGTCCGAGTCCGGGAGCAACGCTTCGAGGTCGAACGAGCCGTCGGCCGTATCGAGCGCTGTCTCATCGAGGCTCGCGAGAATGTCCGACCCTGTGGCCGGGAAGTCGACCGAGTCGATGACCGTCGTTATCTCGTCGAGTGTCTCCGTCTCCACTGCGGGTTCGGTCTCGTCGGCCCGCGTTTGTTGGGCGACGACGTCGCGCATTCGCTGCCGATTATCGGCGTCCCGAGCCTGCTTGTCTCTGGCCCGCTTGTCGTCTGCCATCCGCACATATAGACGGCCGAGCCGGTTAACCCTGTGGTCGGGCCGGACGCGCGGCCGCTCCACCGCCTCCCATTCGGATTCCGAATCCGGCCGGATCAGGGTCCGGTCTACGAACGAGAGGCGGCCAGACGGATCCTTTTGTCGCTGTCAGGACACCTCGGGCGGCGTCGCGAGGGCATCTCCCTTTACGACACGCACGCAATCCGCCGCGTCCTCGGCCAACTCGAACAGGTCGGCCGGCTCGGCTGCCGCGACCTGCTCTCGGTCCGCTGCGGTCGCCGGACGCTCCGGTGCAATACGGTTGCACCCAGCGTTGATCGTCGCGTCATCGAACGTGCCGACCTCCCGCGCCCAGCGGGTGATGTCAGTCTTGTCCGCTGTCAGCAGCGGCCGATGAATCGGCAGGTCCGCGGCCGCGGACGTGACACGGAGGTTTGCGGCGGTCTGGCTGGACTTCTGGCCGATAGCTTCGCCAGTGACGATGCCGGCCGCGTCGACAGTCTCGGCCACGTGGTCGGCGATTGCGAACATGAACCGCCGGAACGAGAGCATGCGAAAGCGGTCCATCGTTTCGACGAGGCGCTGGATCCCGTCCCCACCCGGCGCAACGCGCAACGGGAACGCGTGGTTCGGGGCATACGTCCGAAGTCTGGCGACGGTCGCCTCGGCCCGCAGCCGGTGGTCGGGGCCGCCGTAGTCACCGAGGTCGACGTAGAGGGGAACGACGGGTGATCCCCGCTTCATGGCCAACCAGGCGGCGACGGGCGAGTCGATCCCACCGCTGACGAGTGCGACAAGCGGCTGCTGGGTTCCCAGCGGCAGACCGCCCGGCCCGTCGCGGTTTTCGAGAAAGACCAGCGCGCGGTCTGGCCGTGCCTCGACGAAGAACGTCACGTCGGGATCGTCGAGGTCGACGGCCGGATCGATTCCCTTCTCCTCGGCGGCGGCCCAGACAGCCGCGCCGCCCTCCTCGCCGATGTCGCCACTGGTGAACGAGTGGGTGTCTGGCTCGCCAGCACGCGTGGCATCGACGGCGAACGTGCCGCCCTCGTACTGCTCGCGTGCCGCGGACGTGAGAGCAGCGCAGATCGCGTCCAGTGACGGATCGACCTGCGTGGCGGGACTTGCCGAGACGACCCCAAAGACGGCCGTCGCCGCGTCACAGGCTGCCTCGACGGCCGCGTCGGCGGTGTGGACGTACAGGCGGGAGTGCTCTCGCTCCACGGTGCCGTCGATACGGCGGTCGGCGAGCACCGCCCGGAGGTTCTCGGCCAGCTGTCGCTCCATCGACTGCTGGACCGGTGGGCTCTTGACGCCGATCTCGCCGTGGCGGACGAGAACGGTCGAGGCGCCCGGCGGGTGCATCACCGTGCCGTAGCGACCGGGCGGAGAAAGCCGTGTCGCTCCCCTTAGAAGGTCGACAGCTCTCCAGCGACCACTCGCTCGGTCACGTCCGTCACGGCGGCCAGTTCCGCATCGATGGCCGTTTCGATGTCGTCCCGGATTGCGGCGAGTTCCACGTCATCGGTGGTGACCACCTGCGCGTCAGCGACGTGGGGATCGTCGATCGGTTGGCCGATCTGGCTCAACAGCCGGACTTGCAGTTGGCGGATCCCGTCGACGTCGTCGACGACTGCCCTGGCGAGTTCTGTGCTGAGGAGGTTGTAGATCTTGCCGATGTGATTGACGGGGTTCTTGCCGCTCGTGGCTTCCATGCTCATCGGCCGATTCGGGGTGATGAGCCCGTTCGCCCGATTGCCACGGCCGACCGAGCCGTCGTCGCCCTGTTCGGCGCTCGTTCCCGTCGTGGTCAGATAGATCGAGCCGGCCTCGTAGTCGTCGGCCGTGTTCACGTGGACGGCGACCTCGCGGTCGGTGTACTCCCGAGCCACGTCGGCAACGTAGTCCTCGACGGCTGCGATGGCGTCACGGTACGCGGCCATGTCTCGGATGTGGGAGTCGATCGTCGCCACGGCGACAGTCACGTCGATCCGGTCGCCTTCGCGCTTGCCCATGACCTTGATGTCCTGGCCGATTTCCGGATTGTCTGGGGCGTACTCGCCGTTCAGTCGCCGTTCGGTGTTGCGGACGATCTGTTCGGTCTCGGTGAGTGGGGCGTGACCCACGCCGTAGCTGGTGTCGTTCGCCATCGGGACCGCTCCCGATTCGCCGAAGACCGTTTGGAGGTCCCCACTGCCTTCGCCGAGTCTGACGTCGACGATGACGTCCGTCCCCACGTCCAAGTGGGGGAAGTGTTCGTCGAGGTACCCACGTGCCGCCTCGAGGGCGATGGTCTCGGCCGGGAAGGACTGGCCCTCGTAAGCCTTGGTCGCCCGCCCGACGACGAGGAGATAGATCGGCTCGAGCACCTCACCGCCGCCGAAGGCCGGCTCAGCGTCACCGGCGACGAGCTGCGTCTCGTCGGTGTTGTAGTGCAGCACCGTGCCGAACCGGTCGAGGTAGGCACGTGCGAGCGCCCGGGAGACGCGTTCGGCGATCCCGTCACAGATCGAGTCCGGATGGCCGAGGCCCTTGCGCTCGACGATCTCGACCGCCTGGTCCTCGACGGCCGTCGCCCTGGCCGGTTCGACGTGGATGTTCCGCTCGGTCATTGGAGCCCGGTTCGCCAGCAGGGGGGCTATAACTTTCGGAAACTTTTCCACTCGACAATATAATTCTCAGGAATTACTGGACGTCCGTTCCAGGAGAAGCCCGAGGTAGGAGGTTCTGATCTGCGCAGTCGGGTCCAGCTCGAGTGCGGTCAGGATGTCGAGTGCCCCGTCGCGGGCGCGCTCGAGAGCAGTGGACTCGACGGCCCGGGCAGCTTCGACTTCGACGAACTCGCCCAGGTCGTCGACCGTGTCCAGCGTCACCCGGTAGCCGTCGACGGCGAATCGCTCGCGGTCTTTCCGGACGGTGGCCGCGGGCTCGAACCCCAGTTCGTCGAGAATGGCTGCCAGTGCGTCGGGATCGTCGACACCCGTTTCGGCCTCCGTTCGTGTTTTCGATTCCGCCTCGACGAGGGGCCCCTTGTAGGTGAGTGTGGCCCACTCGTGCGCGCCGTCGGTGCGCTCTCTGCGGACTCTGAGTGCTTCGTCGGTGTCGGCGAAGTCACGATGGGGTGCCGCGTAGTACGTGTCCACCTGCCGGACGGTGCCGAGGGGATCGGCGTCGATCGCGTCGAGTCGGGGGCGGACATCGTCGTGGCTGGCCCGCACTTTCACCTCGACTTCGAGCATCGATCGGGAACAGGGACCACACAGAGACGTGTCTTTGGGTTGCGCAACCGGTGGGGTGGCCGCTCACGCCTCCCGGAGGTGCCGGACGAGAAAATCGGCCTCCCGTTCGACCACGTCCGAGAAGACGGCTCCGGTGTAGGGATCGAAGTGGCCACAGTCTTCGTGGACGCGCTCGACGCGATCCAGCGTCTCGACGACGTCGTCGATCGCGTCGGCCGACACCAGCCGGTCCCGCGTGGCCTGGAAGACGAAGGCGGGACAGTCGACGGCGTCGGCTTCCGCACGGGGTTCGTATCGCCCGACTCGGAGGAAGATGCGGGCGGCACACCGGTTCCAGTCCGTCATGCCGTCCGGGACGATCGATCGGTATCCCGCTTCCGCTCCCGGGGCGGTCAGGACGGCCAACTCGCCGGGCTGACCGACGATCGGCACGTAGTAGGGCGGGCGGCCAATGCGGGCCCGGAGTTCGTCCCGGAGGCCGGCGACCAGGGCGCGAAGGACCGGGCCCAGCCCATCGACCCGACCCCGGTCGATTGGGGAGGGCGCGTCGCCGAAGTACGGGACCTGGCCGACGTAGGCCGCCACATCAGTGCGTGCCGCGGTCACCAGGGCGTGCCCGCCCGAAAACGACGTCCCCCAGACGCCGACCCGCGTGCCGTCGATGGCCTCGAGTGAACGGGCGTGCTCGACTGCCGTCAGCCAGTCGGCCACGTGTCGTGTCGGGTCGACGACGGTGCGAGGTTCGCCCTCGCTGTCTCCGAAGCCACGGTAGTCGAACAGGAGCACGGCGAGACCTCGCTCTGCGAAACGCTCCGCGTAGGCCGGCAGCCGCATGCGTCGCGTCCCGCCGAACCCGTGGGCCATGACGACGACCGGTGGATTGGCCACCTCGTCGGGCCGGTACAGCCAGGCCGCACACCGCGTTCCCTTGCTCTCGAAGTCCGCGTCTGTCCGCTCGTGGGCCATGGACGGTGCTCGCACGTCGACACCTTCAGCGATTCGAGTCTGCCCGTCGAAGCAACCGTTTTTGGCAAGACGGCCTAATGGGCCCAAACAGAGGATGGTTCGAGTTCCGGCCGGCACCATTCGATCGGGACAGACCGGTCCCGACGAATGATGCGACGGATTCTCCGGCGGATTGGATCACGCCTCTCGCCGGACCGTATTTCACCGCGGGAGCCGCCGGTTACGTTTACCGATGGAGACGGCCGAACCGTCATCGTCCGGCCATACCAGGAGGCGGATTTCGACCAACTGGCCGAGATGTACGACGATTTCGACCCGGCCCAGCGGGCCCAGGGCACGCCACCACTCGGTGCCGAGGCCGTCCGGGACTGGCTCGCCGACGTCCTCCAGGGGGTGAACGTCGTTGCCCTGGTCGGGGACCGGGTGGTCGGCCACGTTATGTTCGTCCCCGACGGGACCGACCGGCACGAGCTCGCGATATTCGTCCACCAGGACTACCAGGAAGCTGGCATCGGAACGACACTCCTCGCTGTGGGCATGGGCCACGCCAACTCGTGTGGCGTGACCTACGTCTGGCTCTCGGTGGAGGCCTGGAAGCGGGACGCGCAGCGCTTGTACCGGCGTGCCGGCTTTTCGGTCGTCAACCCGATGGGGACGGCCCACCGTATGTCGCGGTATCTGTAAGTCGAGAGGCAGTTGATCGGCCGGCCACCAGGACTCAAGCGATCTCGTCGAGGGACACCGCGACCGTCGCGTCCACCGAAATCCAGGTCGTGGCTAACTCCGCCGCAAACGGGTCGTACACAGTGACCGTCTCCGGCTCGTGGGGGTCGTCGAATCGGTAGGAGAGCGGAAAGCTCGGGAGTTCGGACTGCGAGCCGGTATCGGTCGCTCGAGAGGGTTCGTTCGTCTCGCTCATTGGATGGTGCTCGGTGGTCCTGCGGATCGGAGTGGTCCGGCGCACGCCGGACACGACGCTCGATACGAGACGTGGGGAACCACCTCCCCACAGTCCGTACACTCGAAATAACAACGATTGCCAGTTCGTGTAGCTTTCATCACGTTGTATTTCGATACAGGCACTAATAAAGCTTGGTATGTTTGAAATAGGGGTCTTTTCCCATAATTAGTATTGTTTTGTAAATTTCCCTCTCGACACCAACGACTCACGCAGAAAGCGGCGCGTCGATCGCTGGATTGCGATCGCCGGAGCACTCGTCTCGCGCCGCCGTCCCTCCGCCGACTCGATCGGGTGCAGACCCCAGTGGGACAGGTGGCGATACGCTCTTTGTAAACCGGATCCTACCCGTCGGGTATGCACACGCGCCCGGCACCGACCCCCGACTACCGGGACCTGCCGGACAAGGAATTTGCCAGTCGCGTCACCGAACTCCAGCGTCGATACGCCGATTGCGACCTCTGCGCCTACGACTGTCGGGTCGACCGCACGGCTGGCGAAATCGGTGCCTGTAACGTCGACGACACGGCGTACGTCTCCGCGTACTTCGACCACCACGGGGAGGAGGACGTCCTCTCGTTTGTGGCCGAGGCGATCAGTCGTGACACGTTCGTGAACGTGATGGCCCAGTACCGGCCGTACTACACGGCGACGTCCGACGACCGGTACGAGGAGATTAGCAGACGTATTACCCCTACGGAGTACCGCGAGGTCGTTGCACACGCCCGAGCGGCCGGATTGGAACGCATCGAATACGACCCGGCGATGGCGGGGACGTAGCGACTCGCTCCCCGGCCCGGCGAAATGCCACGTCCGGCGACGCGCTTGGCGCGCTCCAGAAGTGTCGACACGGTGCCAGCTGAAATCGACAGGGACTCGGATCTCGCTAGTCGCCGTCGCGTGCCGCTCGCCAGACCGTTTCTGCCGTGAGCGGCATGGGGATGTCCTCGACGCCGAACGGCTCGAGCGCGTCGACCACTGCGTTCACGATTGCCGGTGGCGCGGCGATGGCCCCGGCTTCGCCGACCCCTTTGACACCCAGGGGGTTGTGTGGACACTCCGTGACCGTCGAGTCCCACTCCATCTCCGGGATGAATCCCGCCTTCGGGACGGCGTAGTCTTGGAGGGAGCCACTCATGAGCGTCCCGTTGTCGTCGTACTCGACGTTCTCGTAGAGGGCCTGGCCGATGCCCTGGACGACGCCGCCGTGAATCTGGCCTTCGACGATCTTCGGGTTGATTTGCGTGCCGACGTCGTCGACGGCCACGTACCGCTCGATGTCGATCTCGCCGGTCTCCGGATCGACGTCGACGACGGTGACGTGGGTTCCGAACGGGAACGTGTAGTTCGGCGGATCGTAGTACGAGGTTGCTTCCAGCCCCGGCTCCACGTCGTCTGGCAACACCGAGGGGATGTAAGCGGATTCTGCGACCTCCTGGATGGTCACCGACCGCTCTGGCGCGCCTCGGATCGTGAACTCGCCGTCGTCGAATTCGACGTCCTCGACGGCCGCCTCCAGCTGGTGGGCCGCGATCCGTCGGGCTTTTTCCCGGACGTCCTCGGCGCTCTCCCGTACAGCACTGCCACCGACGGGCATCGCGCGGCTGCCTGCCGTGCCGCCGCCTTCGGTGGTTTGTTCGGTGTCGCCTTCGCGGACCTCCACGTCGTCGTAGGGGATCCCGAGTTCTCCCGCCGCGATCTGTGCATAGGCGGTCCGGTGGCCCGTGCCGATCTCGGCCGTCCCGCTCTTGACGATGGCCGTCCCGTCGCCGGCGAGCTGGACAGCGCCGGCTTCGGTCCAGCCGGGTGCTGCGCCGCAGGCTTCCACGTAACAGGAGAGGCCGATCCCGAGGTACCGGCCATTGTCGCGGGCGGCCGCCTGCCGCTCCCGGAAGTCCTCGTAGCCGATTTTCTCCAGCGCCACGTCCATCGTGGCTTCGTAGTCACCGGAGTCGTAGGTGCGGCCGAGTCCCGTTTCGTAGGGGAATGCGTCGGGGTCGATCGCGTTTCGCCGACGGATTTCGACGGGGTCGAGGTCGAGAGCGTCGGCGACGGTTCGAATCGTCCGTTCGATGAAGTACGTCGCTTCCGGCCGACCCGCGCCGCGATACGCCGAGAGGGGCGTCGTATTCGTGAACGCTCCGCGGGTGTGTACATAGGCGGCGGGAATGGCGTACTGGCCGTTGGCCATGACGCCGAGGTTCGTCGGGACCGTCGCGCCGCCGGTCGCGAGATAGCCGCCAACGGGCGCGATCGTGTCGGCGTGGAGCCCCTGGATCGTGCCGTCCTCGTCGACGCCGACCGTCGCGTCGACGACGTGGTGGCGCGAGTGGACCATCGACTGGACGTCCTCGGTTCGCGTCGCGGTCCACTTCACGGGCCGCTCGACCTGCATGGCGGCCCACGCGGCGAGGATGTATCCCGTGTACGGCTGGAGCTTCGCACCGAATCCGCCCCCCACGTCCGGGGACCGGACGTGGATGTTCCGCTCGGGCATCCCGAGGCAGACCGCCAGCGCCCCCCGCATGGCGTGGGGGTTCTGGGTCGAAATATCGACCGAGAGTTCGTCGTCCGCGGCGGCGTAGCGGGCCACTGCACCCCGTGGCTCCATGGCCGTCGGCAACACGCGGTTGATCTCGATGTCGACGTCGACGACGTGGTCGGCCGCATCGATGGCCGCCTCGGTCGCCGACTCGTCGCCGGCATCCCACTCGAATGCGACGTTGTCGGGGGCCATCTCGTGGATCGTCGGGCCGTCGCCCTCGACAGCCTCGACAGGGTCGACGACGGCGTCGAGGCGCTCGGAGTCGACGTCGATGGCCTCGACGGCTCGATGGGCCGCGTAGCGGTCCGTCGCGAGCACGGCCGCGACGGGCTGGCCCTGGTAGGCGACGTGCTCGTCAGCCAGGACCGGTTGGCCGATCGGCACCCCGTCGTCGGGATCGTCGGGTGGGAGCCGGCCGTCGAGCTCGAGCGAGTCCAGATCGGCCGCCGTGTACACGGCCACGACACCATCGTGTGATTCGGCAGCACTCGTGTCGATTTCCTCGATGCGGGCGTGGCCGTACTGGCTCCGGCACAACGCGAGGTGGAGGCCGCGGACGTCCTGAATGTCGTCGACGTACTCGGCGTCGCCGGTGATGAGGTGTGGGTCCTCGCGTCGCTGGACGGCCGATCCGATCAGCTCGTTCGGTCGGAAGTTGTCTGCGCTTTCCATCTCGAAGGCCACACTCACCGCCTCCCGTCACTCGAGACTGCGGTGGTCGGCTGGCACGCCATCCCGCTGTGGTTGTCTGGCACGGATAACCCTCGTCCTGCTGGTGCCAGCATCGAATGACAGGCCTAAAAGTATTGCTCGTTCGGCGGGGCTCCGGGAGGGCGGAACGGTGGTCGGTCGCTCACAGCTCGAATTCGTTGCCGCAGTCCGTACACGTGAGACGAAAGCCGGCCGAGTCGGCCGGGACGGTCTCGTGCGTGCGTTCCTGTTCGCACTCCCGGCAGTAGACGACCGACTCGATTTGCTCCCAGTCGTGGCGATCGCCGGGCGCACCGAGCGCCCAACCCACGACGGGTTCGTCGGCGTCCTCCGGGACGTAGCCAGTCTGGAACTCCCCGGGGGCAAACCGGATCAGTTCACCAGCCCCGACGGTCACCGGCTCTCGGTCGCGGCCGACGTCGAAGACGGCCTCGCCCGCTTCGACGTAGAAGATCTCCTCCTGGTCGTGGTGGGTGTGGAGCCCACCCGAAAAGGCGTCGCCGGGGGCGAGTTCGAAGTAGTTCATGGCGACGTGGTCGGTGCCGAGCGCGTCCGAGACCGGCCGCCGCACGTCGTGGATGTCCATCGGGTGAAGGTCGAGGTCGACGTCATCGATCGCGACTTTCTGCATGCCCGGCCCATCGGCCGGCGGGAGGTAACGTTTTCGGGGACCCCGGTCCGTTGGCGTGCCTCGCCAGTGGCTGGTGAGTCGATCCGCGGAGGACAGCCGTTTTTGCCGTCCACCGCCATGCCCGCCCATGGCATCCGATTCGACCGAGCCGGTGACGACCGATCGCGAGGGCTACGTCGGCCGGATCACGCTGGCGCGGCCGGACGCGATGAACACCTTCGACACGGAACTCGCGACGGCGCTCGACGAGGCCCTCCGGGACCACGACGAGGCGAGCGACGTCCGTGCTATCGTGGTCGACGGCGCCGGCGACGCGTTCTCGGCGGGGATCGACCTCTCGGAATATGACGACGACGCGGACACAGCAGCCTACGAGGCCTGGGTGGCCACCATGGAACAACCGTTCGTGACGCTGACGGACATAGGGACGCCGGTGATCGCTGCAGCGCATGGCCACGCCGCGGCGAACGGGCTCGGTTTGGTGGCTGCCTGTGACCTCGCAGTCGCCGCCGAAGGGACGAAGCTCGGGGCGACCGCGCCGCAGGTCGGCCTGTTCTGCATGGGCCCGGCCGTGCCGCTGATGGGAGCGATTGTTCGCAAGCGCTGTCTCGAGTTGCTCCTGACTGGCGAGTTGATCGACGCGACGACGGCAGCCGACTGGGGGTTGCTCAACCGTGTCGCCCCGCCCGGCGACCACGTCGACGCCGCGATGGCCCTCGCGGAGACGATCACGTCGAAGAGCCCCGCCGCGGTCCAGCGTGGCAAACGCGCGATCGCCGAGATGCGCGGGATGGCCTACGAAGAGGCGATCGATTACTCGAACGATCGCTTCGCGGGGCTGTGTTCGACGCCGGACGCCCGCGAGGGAATCGCTGCGTTTCTGGACGGCGACCCCCTTGCCGCCGACGAGTGGCCGTCTGGCGGCTGAGGGGCAAGATTTTCTTTCCTGGGTGCGGCACAATAGGAAGAGGTGGAGACACATGAAACGAGAGATGCTGACGACGGACTTCATCGACCGGGCCGTCGACCTCTACGACGATGTGACGGGGATCGTCGCGCACGACGGGACGGCCTACACGTACGCCCAGGTCAATGACCGGATTAATCAGCTCGCCCACGCCTTGTCGGATCGCGGCGTCGGGCAAGGGGATCGGGTCGCTCTCCTGGCGCCGAACACCCACTACTTCATCGAGACGCTGTACGCCACGAACAAGCTCGGTGCGGTATTCGTCCCGCTGAACTATCGGCTCACCGGGGAGAAACTCGAGTACATCCTGAACGACTGCGCAGCCGCGACCGTCGTCGCCGATTACGACTTCGCGGCGAAGATCCAGGGGATTCGTGACGCCATTCCGGCGGAGACGTTCGTCGGCTACGAGGCTGACCGCATCGAGGGCGACTGGACCGACTACGAGGACCTCCTGGACGGTCGATCGACGGCCGAGCCCGACCGGCCGGCCGTGAGTGAGGACGACGACGCGAGTATCAACTACACCTCGGGGACGACCGGCGACCCGAAAGGTGTCGTCCGGACCCATCGGACCGAGCACTGGCACGCGCTCGTGCTCAACCAGCACATGGAGATCCGCGACGACGACACGTACCTCTGGACGCTCCCGATGTTCCACTGCAACGGCTGGGGACACACCTACGCCATTACCGGCACCGGCGGAACCCACATTTGCCAGCGCACCTTCGACGCGGAAGGCGTCTTCCGGCGAGTCCGGGACTACGACGTCTCGTTCTTGTGCGGGGCGCCGACGGTGCTCAACAACCTCATCCAGTACTACGATGAGCGCGACGGCGACGTGGTCACGACCGGCGACCGCGACGTCCGCATTTCGACGGCGGGGAGCGCCCCGGCGACGGCCACCATCGAGACCGTCGAGGACGAGTTCGACTGGCGGATCATCCACATCTACGGGCTCACGGAGACGGCCCCGATCATCACGACGAGCAACTCGCCCCGCCGCCTCGCCGAGCGCGGTCGCGGGCTCAAGGTCAAACAGGGCTACGAGACGCTCTGTACCGACATCAAGGTCGTGGACGAGGATGGCGAGGACGTTCCGCCCGACGGCGAAACCATCGGCGAGATAGTCGTCAGGGGAAACCAGGTGATGGATCGCTACCTCAACAAGCCGGAGATCACGGAGGAGGCCTTCAGCGACCGACTCGAGGGGTACTTCCACACGGGCGACCTCGCGACTATCGACGAGGACGGCATGATCTCGGTCCAGGATCGGAAGAAGGACATCATCATCTCGGGTGGGGAGAACATTTCCTCCATCGAGGTCGAAGACGTGCTCTACGACCATCCCGAAGTGATGAAAGCCGCGGTGATCCCGGTCCCGAGCGAGGAGTGGGGCGAGACCGTGAAGGCGCTCATCGTTCCCCGGGACGGCGCGGAATTGTCCGAGGACGATATCATCTCCTTCGCCAGAGATCGGCTTGCCCACTACAAGGCGCCGACGAGCGTCGATTTCGTCGATGACCTCCCAGAGACGGCCACCGGGAAGGTCCAGAAGTTCGAACTCCGGGAGCAGTACTGGAGCGACGAAGAGGTCCGGGTCGGTCAGCAATAGCCACCCGGGGACGTCGACCGACGCCGTCGGCCGCTGCCCGGGATGGCCACAGTCGGATCCAGTGGTTTGTATCCGACATCGAGCGGCCGCGGATTCGAATGCGCTGGTCCGCTTGAATGAACCCGACGTTTTATCGTTTCGCGGATCTACAGAAACTCGAAACGTGAGCGAGCACATCGAGGATCATACGGGACTCGACCGTGATGGGTACCGTCGACTCGTGCGTGCCGCCGCAACACCCCGAGAGGAGATCGTGGTCCGACTTGCGGGGGAGGCCGGCCTCCGCCCGACCGACATCGCTGCCCTCACGCCAGGCGACATCGAGTCTCGCGACTGGGACGGGACGACCTACTTCTTCGCCCGCGTGGGATCGGGCGAGGACGGCCGGCTGGCGTACCTCCCGGCCGACCTCGCGTCGACGCTCCAGACGTACGTCGCTGAGTCCGGCCGTGGCTCCGTCGAACCGATCCTGGATATCTCGTCCCGGCGTATCCAGATGCTCGTCAGGGAGGTCGCCGACCGTGCGACCGCAGATACGAACGGGCGAGAGCCCGGGGCCGTCTCGTCGCGTGATCTCCGTCGCTTCCACGCGCGCTCCTTGCTCGATCGCGGAATCGATCCGCGTGTCGTCAGTGAGACTACCGCCTGGAGCCGCCTCGAGACGCTCGCTGAATCGTCGACTCCGTGCGATATGGCGACGATCATGCGCTCATTTGCCGACGTCGATTCGGTCGAAGCCGCCGGCGCAGCCGGGGGCGATAGTGACGTCCGGCACTCGCCCCTGGATGCCGACGGGGGACGGCTCGCCGTTCTCGTCGACCACATTGTCGAGCTCGGCCTTGCGCTGACCGATGCGTCTACGAGGGAGACGATCGAACAACAGGCGTGCGACACGCTCGCGACGGTGTACGAGTACGCCTGGATCGCGAGGGAGTCGAGCAACGATGGAATCGTGGTGCGTCGACGGTCGCCGGCCGGTCCCGCCGACAATCAGGATGGGGACTTGGCGCTCCCGCCGAATCCAGTCAGACGAGTTACCGAGACGGGCGAACCTGTCGTTGAGGACCGTGACCGCCGCGCCCCCGACGGTGAGTGCCGACCGGGCGCTCGCGTGCTCGTCCCCCTCGTCCACGGGGACACCCCGTATGGCGTGTTGGCGGTCGGTGTCCGGGATGATCCGGCGGCTGTGTCTGCGCGGGAGCGGAGACTGCTTTCGGACGTTGGCCGGCGGCTGGGCCAAGCGATTGCGGCAGTCGAGCGCCGGCGGCTCTTGCTTGCAGACACCGTGCTCCGGCTCTCGTTCCGCTGCACCGACACCCAGGCCATGTTCGTCAGGCTGTCGTCCGCCCTCGACTGTACGTTTAGCCTCTCTGACTTCGTGCCCGGCGACAACGGCTCGTTTCTCGCTTTCGTCTGGCTCGAAGGAGCTGATCCGGATTCGGTGGTCGAGCGGACAACGGGCATGGAGGCTGTGGACTCCGCCCGGGTAATCAGGGATACGGACGACGGCGCCCTCGTCGAGTTCGTGCTGACGGACGGCTCGCCGGCGCTGACGCTTGTCGAGCGTGGCGGCTCACTCACCGAACTCACGGCGTCCGCCGGGCGCGGGACACTGACTGCCGAGTTCGTTCCGGACGTCGATGTCCGGGACGTCGTCCAGTCGGTGGTCCGCGCGTTCCCGGACACTGAGATTATCACCAAGCGCGAGGTCGAACGTTCGGTCCAGACGGACACCGAATTCAGGCAGGCACTCGACGACATCCTGACCGACAAACAGCGTTCTGCGCTCCGTGCGGCCCACCGGTCCGGCTATTTTGACTGGCCTCGGGAATCGACCGCAGAAGAGCTAGCGGAGTCGCTGGGAGTCTCCTCGCCAACGTTTCACAACCACCTGCGACGTGCCCAGGGGAAGCTCCTCTCGACGTACCTCGGCGACGGCGACTGGTAGCGTCCGCAAGCCCGTCCTGACCGGGGTGTCTGGTTTCTCCAAAGCGGCCGAGAGGTCGGATGACCGGGCCGCTCCGCTTGCCGGTGCATCGGCCGATATCCGCACCGCGAAGTTCGCGGTCACGGGTCGTCTTCGGGGATGTGCGGGCCGGGATCGGGGTATGTGGAATATTTAGACATAATCATTATTAGTGTGTCTCCCGGGATAATTCGTGAACATGGCTCCAGACGAGCTCACGCGTCGTGACATGGTCAAACTGACTGGCACTGCAAGTGCCGCCGGAATCGTCTCGATGGCAGGTTGCACCGGTGGGGACGGCGGTGATGGTGGCGACGGCGGGGGCGACGGCGGTGGTGGCGACGGTGGGGACGGCGGTGGTGGCGACGGCGGTGGTGGTGGCGATGGTGGCGACGATTACCCACCACTCGGAAACTACCCCGTCGAAGGTGACGAGGTGGTGTTCGGCTTCAACGTCCCGCAGTCGGGATCGTACTCCCAGGAGGGCGCCGACGAGCTCCGGGGCTACAACCTCGCGGTGGAACACCTGAACAACGGCGGGGGGTGGGTCGACGGGTGGGACGACCTCTCGGGCGATGGCGTCCTCGGGATGACGGTGACCTCCGTCGATGGCGACACGGCGACCGACCCGGACACTGCGCGGCAGTCGGCCTCTCGGATGATCAGTCGTGACAACGCCATCATGGTCACTGGCGGATCCTCATCGGCGACTGCCATCGCGATGCAGGAACTCTGCAACGACGAACGGGTGATGTACATGTGCTGTCTCACCCACTCCAACGACACCACGGGCTCGGCGTGTGTTCGTTACTCCTTCCGCGAGGTGTTCAACGCGTACATGACCGGGCAGGCGCTCGCCCCAATCCTCAGAGACGAGTTCGGCGAGGGGCTGAGCTTCTACCAGCTCTACGCCGACTACACGTGGG
>CAYLJD010000037.1:0-21081 GCA_964383875.1 uncultured Halobacteriales archaeon | reverse complement strand
GAACCTCGAACACACAGATCGTCGACGTCCACCACGGCTCGCGCTCGTCGAGGTAATCGATGACAGTCTGGTTTCCACCGAGGTATTCCATGATGGTCGAGCTGTCAAGGAACGTCATCGCCAATTGTCTCTGGACTCCCTGACGGATTCTTTGGCGCGCTCTACCTGCTCATCCGACCAAGAACCTGCCTCAATCGGCTCCTCGGTCGCTGTGACCCGAGCCAAGAACTCGTCCCAGGTCTCTTCGTCCCGCTTTAACCGATCCAACCGCTCCTTTGTGGAAACATCGACCGGGATTGATGTTCGACTCATGTGAATTTATTGTGAATTCACGCATGTAGGTGTTTCGTCCCTCAGAGACCACTCCGAGCCACTAGACACCGTGTTCAACATGTGCTTCCACAAATCCACAGCCTTGAACTCCCCGGGCCACGATACCGGTCCCCATGCCCTCCACCTGGTCCCGCCGAACCGTCCTCGCCGCAACAGCTGCATCGGTCCCGACGGCACTCGCCGGCTGCAGTACCCTTCCGTTCGTGTCCGGCAACGCACCACTCACGATCCGCGTCGCGAACGATAGCGACCGGGAGTACCGCCTCGAAGTGGCCCTCCTGCAGCCCGAGGGCGACCAACTCGCCGACGCGAGAGTCCTGGACGAATCCTACGTTGTCGGGCCGACCGACGGCTTCGAGACACTCACCGACGTCGAGAACCGGCGATACCACGTCCGGACCCAACTCAGCGGCATGGGGTACGTCTCCGAGCAGTACACCTACCAGTACTACCCGTCCTGTGGCACCAGCGACGAGTTGTCGCCGACGCTGTCGATCATCGTCCACACGGAACCCGAACGCGACCAGCCGTTCATCGGCTTCGGGCAGGCCGAGTGCGGCGCGAGGTGACGCTTTTCTGGGCCGGTTAGTCACACCAGTCCGGCACTCTCGCGTCCGCTGTGCAGCGTGACACCAGACCGGCGCACCCGAACCGCGTTGACAGCCCACCCGGACAAATCGGCGTGTCGTGAGCACAGGTTCGCCCGCACATATCGGCATGTCGGCCGCAACCCGGATGCGTTGATAGCGTGGTGACGCCTCTTCCCCAGCACGGAGGGCGTTCCCCTGGCCCACCCACTCACTCCGACCGAGCCTACTCGGCTGACTGTCCCTCGCACACCCGGGCTGCTGCGAGGAGCCGCCCAGCGACCCACCTGGCCTCCGCGGGTTCCAGTCCGAGAGACGCCTCGGTCCAGCCGGTGTCGACAATCACCTCGATCGGAATCGCTGGCTGGGCGGCGTGCGTGCGGACTCGCACGCCGCCCTGCTCCGTGTAGCGCTCAACGTACGACGCCGCCGAAAGCCGGCCGAGCGTGGCGTCCACGGCCCCGGGTCTCGTCACGGCAGGATCCTCGCCGACGGTCTCGGTGTCGAACGGCCGCGGAATCGGGAGTGCCGACAGCGATGCGGCCAGGCCGAGAAACTGCCGACGGGACGTGTCCCCTCGCACCGCGTCGCCCCTCCCCCCTCGTTCGGTCGCCGAGCCGAAACGGTCGTCCGGCGCGTGTGTGGCGTCCGTCATTGGCTGAGATACGGGCTGGGCGTCACCGCTCGCGGCACCAGTCCCGTACTACCTGGCGGGACGCGTCCGCTCCCCAAATACCTTCCGCTCGAAGCTGAAAATGAAAGCTTATAGCACCACGTATACGACGCCACCTGCTATCGGAAGACTTGTGGGTCCCGACCGCAACCCGCCCGATATGCTCAACCCGGATGATCTGCGGAGCGTCGATCGGGCACTCCTTCGGTACCTGGACGAAGGGCGGGTCACGCCCGCCTACGCGCGGAAACGACTCGACGCTGAGGACGTGGGCGACTATAGTGGCGGCTACGTCCAGCAGCGACTCGCACGGCTCGCGGAGCACTCACACGCCGAGAACCTGCTGGCAACGGGCCTCTACGAACTCGTCGACGATCCGCGGGAGTGAGGGGCGTCCCCACCCGATTGCGGGTCGACCGGACGAGTCCTGACCGCCGACGCCTCTCCCGAGACAGTGGTCCCGCTATCCGTCGACCAGCTCGAATTCGATGCGGTCGACATCGGCCCCTTTCGAGGTGCGATCGATGATCTCGATTCGACCGATTTCGCCCAATCGGTCCACGTGCGTCCCGCCGCACGGACACATGTCGAAGCCCTCGATCGCCACCACGCGGAGCGGGTCGACGCTGTCGGGGATCAAATCGAGCAGTGCGCGGCCCTCGTCGACCTCGGCTTCGACCTCGTCGCGCGGTCTGTCGGCCTTCGTCACCGCGAGGTCGCGATCGATGGCCGCGTTCGATTCCCGCTCGATCAGCGCGAGGTCCTCGTCGTCGAAGTTCGCGGGTTCGAAGTCGATTCGCGAGCGATCCTCGTGGATCTGGTTGCCCGCGGTCTCGGCCCCGAATTCGTCCAGAACGATCCGTGAGACGACGTGCTGGGCGGTGTGCATCCGCCGGAGCCGGTCGCGACGCGCCGCGTCGATCTCGCACTCGACCGCCGCTCCGGCGCCGGGCAGCTCGCCCTGGACCGCCTCGAGCTCGTGGCGCACCTCGCCGTGATCCTTGTAGACGTCGACCACCTCCGCGCGACCGCCGTCCCACGAGATCACCCCGTGGTCGGCCGGCTGGCCGCCACCCTCCGGGTAGAAGTACGTCCCGTCGAGGATCACGTACTCCGGCGTGGCCTCGGCCACCGTGGCTGTAAAGCTCGTGACGTCGTCTTCGTCCGGGAGGTACCGCAGCTCCGTCATCGAAACGGCGTTGGAGGCGAGCCACCAAATACGGGACGGTCACGGACGACGCCACCACCTTTCGGTGTGTTCATTAGACAGCAGCACACCCGGTGCCAGCCGAGATACCGCATCGTGTCGACGAAACCCCAGACGCCCACGCCGACAGTCGTGTGTGGTCAGTTGGCAGTCTGGAGATCAGCTCACGCTGTCACGATTCCCCCTGTAGACAGTGTGGAGGCAGCACTGCAAAGGCATCGACCGGGATCCACGGTCGAAGCGTAGTCTGTTTATCCCTCCGCCGCACACCCACCCGCATGAGCCACCAGGACGGCGAACAGGAACTCGGCATCACCGAGTCCAAGGAACACGCCACCGGCGAGTGGTACGCCGAGGTCGTCCAGAAGGCCGGCCTGGCGGACTACGCGCCCATGGGCGGATTCATCGTCACCCGCCCACGGGGCTACGCCATCTGGGAACGCATCAAGTCCCACCTCGACGGCTGGTTCAAGGAGACCGGCGTCCAGAACGCCTACTTCCCGCTGTTCATCCCCGAGAGCTACCTCGAGCGCGAGAAGGACGTCGTCGAGGGCTTCGACCCCGAGGTGGCCTGGGTCACCCACGGCGGCTACGAGGAACTCGAGGAGCGCCTCGCCGTCCGGCCGACCAGCGAGTCGATCATCGCGCCGTACATGGCCAAGTGGACGCGCTCGCACCGCGACCTCCCGCTCCGGCTGAACCAGTGGTGTTCGGTCGTCCGCTGGGAGGCGACGGAGACCAAGCCGTTCTTCCGGACCAAGGAGTTCCTCTGGCAGGAGGGCCACACCGCCCACGCTGACCAGGGCGGCGCCTGGGACGAGACCATGACCCGCCTCGACCAGTACGAGCGCGTCTACGAAGAGGTCATGGCGCTGCCGTCGCTCACGGGGCGCAAACCCGACCACGACAAGTTCCCCGGCGCCCACACGACCACGACCATCGAGGCGCTCATGCCCGACGGCAAATCCGTCCAGGGGGCGACCTCCCACTACCTGGGGACGTCCTTCGCCGAGGCGTTCGACATCACCTACGCCGACGCCGACGAGACCGAACACCTCGCCCACACCACCTCCTGGGGCATCTCCTGGCGGGCGATGGGCGCGCTGATCATGACCCACTCCGACGACCAGGGGCTCGTGTTGCCGCCGCCGCTCGCCCCCGAGCAGGTCGTGATCGTCCCCATCTGGCAGGCCGACACCAAGGACGAGATCCTGCGCTACGCCGAGGGCGTGCGGGACGACCTCACGGCGGCCGGCCACCGGGTCCACCTCGACGACCGCGAGAACCGCAATCCGGGCTTCAAGTACAACGAGTGGGAGCTCAAGGGCGTGCCTCTCCGCGTCGAGATCGGCCCGGCAGAATGCGACGAGGAGACGGTCACGCTCGTCCACCGGCCCGACGGCGCGACGGAGACGGTCGACCGCGCGGGTATCGGCGAGACCGTCGGCGATCACCTGGATGCGGTCTACGCGACACTGTACGCGAACGCCGAAGAGACCCTCGAGGCGAACGTCCGCGAGGCCGAGAGCCGGGAGGATATCCTCGGCACGCTCGGCCAGCACGGCGGCTACGTCAAGGCAGGCTGGTGTGGTGACCCGGACTGCGAGGAGCCGATCAAGGAGGCCATCGCGGCGGACATCGTCATGGTCCCCCTGGACCGCGACGAGGCGCCCATCCACGACGAGTGTGCGACCTGTGGGGAGCCGGCCGCGGAGACGGCCTACTTCGCGAAGAGCTACTAGGTTGAGACGGTCAGCCGGCACCGGAGACAGTAGGCTCCGGGGACGTTCGCCAATACGGGCTGGGGCGATTGCGTACCCTTGCCTCGTGCCGGAGTCAGTATCGAGGAATGCGAGCGTGCCGGTTCTTCCGTGTTCCTATCGGAAACGTTGCGTTCTCACAGCTTGTCCTCTGCCTCGAGGAGGTTCCGGAGAACGAGGCCCTCCGTGCGTGTCAGCTGCTCACCGAGTTCACCGGCGGCCAGCTGGTACCGCTTCCCCTGTGCCGTCTCTCGGGACACCTGGAGGACATCGATCCGCTCGAGATCGTCGAGGTGGTCGTACACTGTCGGCCGTGCGATCCCGGCCTGCCGGGCGAGTTCGCTGGCACTCATATCCTGGTCGTTCCCGATAAGAGCCGAGATAATCCGTGTGCGGGCCGTATCTCCGAACAACTCGAGGAGGGGAGTGTCGTCGGCATAGGCCTCCGTCGCCTCGGTCTGTGACATCGTAACCTCACTTACGCCGATAGATACAAAAGTATTGTGTTGAGGCTTCAAGTGTGTAATCTCAGACAAATAGTTTTAAATAACTGTATTCGCCACAATACAGTTCAAGGCGATGGACGACCAGATAATAAAAAATCAGATCGTGGGGAAGATGCTCAGGAAACGAGTTATCGGGGGAAGAAAGCCCAAATCGACACTGTCGTGAGCTATGCGCTCCCAACTCACGAACAGGGTCGCGGAAAGGAATTGATCGAAGAAATGCTGGCCGACGCCAATACACCGATCGAGGGGTACGGTGGTGGTCACCGATCAAATATCCGTTTGACGAGCGCCGAAGATGCCGTGAGATATCTCGAAACCCACGGGGGTGACGTACCGTTTCCATTCGACTGAACCAGGTGGTACCGAAACGTACGTCTCGAAGTTGGGGATCTTCGAAGCGGTCCATCAACTGGTCCGTTTCTACCGCGCCACCAAGTGACGCGCGGGTCCGTCCTTCGTCCCGAAGACCGTCCCGGCATCCAGTTCTGGTGGGCGGAGAACACTGCGTCCAGGCAACCGAACGCCGCCTCGCTTCGACAAGTGATCCATCCCAGGTACGATCACCGCTCAAGCGGCCGAACCCCGTACGGTTTGCAGCTAGTCCCAATGCGCCCAGACACGGTTGTCTCTCTCGAACGTGAGCGGGTACGCCGGATAGGGTGCCGCGCAGACGGTTTGCCGGTGGGGTGCCGTACCGTGGAACACCGTCGGCCGCTCGTGTATACGCCCGTCTCTCCCGAGGTTTCTTGCGCGGGCTAATCAGCTCATGTGGTCCCCCACCACGGCCTCCAGAATCTCGGCGGCCGAAAACCGCACGACATCCGTCGCCGGGGCGTCGATCGCCGACCCGTACGCCTCGACCGCCTCGCGAGCCGCCGCGTCCGACGCCAGCGACGACGTGTCCAGCGCCCCTGCGGCGACGCGCGTCTCCCGGACCGGCGCCGCGACAGACTCGTAGAGGGTCGCGTAGGTCCCGGGATCCGGGATCGGGAAGCCGTCCCACCCGTGGACCGCCTCGCGGGCCGCGTCGTGGACCAGCACGAGGCGGTCCGCCATCGAGCCGTGGAGGATGCCGATCGCATCGGCCGAGTAGGCGGGGTGGCCGAGGCTCCCCTGGCCCTCGACGAACAGAATGTCGTGGTCCTTCCCGATCTCGCGGATCATCCGTTCGGTCGCGCCGGCGGCGAAGTCGGCGATCACCCGGTCGATCGCGATCCCCCACCCGGCGATCATGATGCCCGTCTGACCCGTCGGGACGAACCCCACGTCGACGCCCCGCTTTCGGGCTGCTTCGAGGAGTTCCATACTCGTCGTCATCTTGCCGACGCTGGCGTCGGTTCCGACCACGGCGACGACCGTGGCGTCGACGTCGGCCGCCCGACCCCGGGCGACAGCAAGGTCCTCGGGCGGGAGTCGCACGTCGTGAATCGCCGCTCCGTGCCGGTCGGCCAGGCGGGCGAACGCGTCGTCGGCCGCGAGGGCGACGTGGAGGCCCGACACCACGTCACACCCAGCCCGCAACGCCGCCTCGACGTCCGGCCGCCAGGCCTCGTCGAAGCCGCCACCGACGGGAGCGATGCCGATAACGAGGGCGTCTGCGTCCGTGGAGACGGCCTCGAAGCCGGCGACGATCGGGGCGTCCGGGAGGTCGGGCGCGTGGTCGACCACCCGATCGCCGGCCCGGTCACGGTCGAGGACCGCGACCACATCGTAGTCGGCGTAGCGCAAGAGGCCGACGGCCGTCTTGGCCCCGTCGGGAAACGCCCCGTGTGCGAGGACCACCACGCGGTCGTCGGCACCGAGAAACCCCGGCATGGCCCACCGCAGGGCCAGCGGCGACATGAAAGGACCGGGTGCCCCGCACCGACCGCCCGATTAGACCCTCCCGCGTCCGGAATCCGTCGACGTGGTCATCCTTATATTGACAATATGATCTTGATATCCCATAATTTGCGTTTAACACACCCTGACCCTATCAGGACTAACCTCTTATGGCCGGGGGTCTAGGCTCTGACAACCATGAGTGAGCGAGGGACGTCGGCGGCCCGCGGTGGCGGATCCGGGCTCGCCGACCCGGCCGCCGCCCGCGCCAACTGTGGCGTCGGCGTCGTGATGGATCTCGACGGCGGTGCGAGCCACGACGTCGTCCGCGACGGGTTGGATCTGGTCTCGTGTATGGAACACCGCGGCACCACGGGTGCCGAGCAAAACACCGGCGACGGAGCGGGCATCACCCTCCAGATCCCCCACGAATTCTTCGCCGCGGAACTCGACGTCGACCTGCCCGAACCGGGCGACTACGCCGTCGGCGCGCTGTTTCTGCCAGGGGATCCCGACCAAGCCGACGCGCTGGTCGAGATCGTCGAGGCGGAGCTTGCTGCCCGCGGCCTGACCGTTCGTGCCTGGCGTGACGTGCCGACCGACAACGCGAGCCTCGGCGAGACCGCCCTCGCGTCGGAGCCGGACGTCCGCCACGTCGTCGTCGAATCGGCCACGGGGGCGACCGGCGACGCCTTCGACCGGCAGCTCTACGTCGGCCGCCGCGCCGTCGAGAACGCCGTCGCGGAGCGCGAGCCACCCGGCCACGAGCGGTTCTACGTCTGCTCGCTCGACCGCCAGACCCTCGTCTACAAGGGCCTGCTCACGGCGCCCCAGCTCCCCGAGTACTATCCGGAACTCACAGACGAGCGCTTCCGGTCCGTCTTCGTCATGGTCCACGCGCGCTTCTCGACGAACACGCTCGGTGCGTGGCACCTCGCCCACCCCTACCGGACGATCATCCACAACGGCGAGTTCAACACGATCCAGGGCAACATCAACTGGATGCGGGCCCGGGAGACCGACATCGAGCACCCGGCCTACGGGGACGACATCGAGACGATCAAACCGATCATCGACGACCCCGACCAGTCCGACACGGCCAGCGTCGACAACGCCCTGGAACTCCTCATGATGGCCGGGCGGGACCTGCCCCACGCCCTCCGGATGCTCATCCCCGAGGCCTGGCGGGGCGAGGACAACGACGTCCACGGGGCTCGCCGCGACTTCTACGACTACCACGCGTCGATCGTCGAGCCATGGGACGGGCCAGCACTCGTCGCCGCGACCGACGGCGAACGCGTCGGGGCTGTCCTCGACCGCAACGGGCTCCGCCCGTGTCGGTACGACATCCTCCAGGACAACACGCTCGTGATGTCCTCCGAGGCCGGGGCCCTGGACTACGACGAGAGCGAAATCAGCGAGCGAGGTCGGCTCCAGCCCGGCCAGTGTTTCCTCGCGGACCCGGCCGAGGGGCGAGTCGTCCCCGACGCCGAAGTCTTCGAGGCGATCAGCGACGACCGCTACGGCGAGTGGGTCGACCAGTACCAGGTCGACGTCGACGACATTTCGGCCGGGGACGACAACACGACCACGGACCCGGTCGAAGAACTCCGCGCCCACCAGGCCGCCTACGGCTACACCTACGACGAGGTCGACCACCTGCTCGAGCCGATGGCCCAGACCGGCAAGGACCCCGTCGGATCGATGGGCGACGACACGCCGCTGTCGGTCCTCTCGCAGTTCAACCGCCCCCTGTTTACCTACTTCAAGCAGCTGTTCGCCCAGGTCTCGAACCCGCCGCTTGACTACATCCGCGAGGAGCTCGTCACGAGTCTCGAGACTCGGCTGGGCGACCAGCGCAACATCCTCGACGAGTCCCCCGAGCACGCTCGCCAGCTCGTCCTCGAGTCGCCAGTGCTGACCGACCAGGAGCTCGCGGGCATCCGGGACCTCGACACGAACGGCATGTCCTCGACGACGGTCGACATCACCTACGACCCCGACGAAGCCGACCTTGAGGCAGCCGTGGAGGCCGTCCGCGATGCGGCGACCGAGGCCGCCGGCGACCACGACATCCTGATCCTCTCGGATCGCGCCACGGGCCCCAATCGCGTCCCGATTCCGAGTCTGCTGGCCGTCGGGGCCGTCCACCACCACCTCGTCCGCAACGGCCGCCGCAACCACGTGGGGCTCGTCCTCGAATCCGGCGACCCCCGGGCGGTCCACCACATCGCGACGCTCGTCGGCTACGGAGCTGGGGCGATCAACCCATACCTCGCCTACCAGACCATCGAGGACCTCGTCGCCGGGCCCGACGGCGCCGACCCCGCCACTGCGATCGACGCCTACATCAACGCCATCGAGGATGGCCTGCTGAAGACCATGGCGAAGATGGGCATCTCGACGGTCGAGAGCTACCAGGGCGCCCAGATCTTCGAGGCGGTCGGCCTCTCCAGTGACCTCGTCGCGGAGTACTTCGAGGGAACCGAAAATCGTACTGAGGGCATCGGCATCGAGGAGATCGAGGCGGACCTCATGGACCGCCACGAGACCGCCTGGAGTGAGGATCCCGAGATGCCCCGCGTCGGCGAGTACGAGAACCGCACCGGCGGGATCCACCACGAGTGGAACCCCCAGACGGTCGGGACGCTCCAGCAGGCGGTCCGCCAGGGCGACTGGGAGACCTACCAGGAGTTCGCGGAGATGGTCAACGACCAGACCAAAGAGCTCCACACCCTCCGGGGTCTGCTGACCTTCGAGGACGCCGACCGCGAGTCCATCCCGATCGAGGACGTCGAGCCGATCGAGGACATCGTCCAGCGGTTCGAGACAGCGGCGATGTCGCTCGGCTCGCTCTCGCCCGAGGTGCACGAGAACAACGCCATCGCGATGAACCGGCTCGGGGCCTCCTCGAACACCGGCGAAGGGGGCGAACCGCCCGAGCGGTTCCACACCGAAAAGGAGAGCCACACCAAACAGGTGGCCTCGGGCCGATTCGGCGTCACCAGCACCTACCTCACCTGCGCCGAGGAGCTCCAGATCAAGATGGCCCAGGGCTCCAAGCCCGGCGAAGGCGGCCACCTCCCCGGCAAGAAGGTCAACGAGATGATCGCTCACGTCCGGTATGCGACGCCGGGCGTCGGCCTCATCTCGCCGCCGCCGCTGCACGACATCTACTCCATCGAGGACCTCAAGCAGCTCATCCACGACCTCAAGGCCTCGAACCCCGGGGCCGACGTCAACGTCAAGCTCGTCGCCGAGGCGGGCGTCGGCATCATCGCCGCCGGCGTGGCCAAGGCCAACGCCGACAAGGTCCACATCTCGGGCCACGCGGGCGGGACCGGAGCGTCGCCGAAGACCTCGATCAAGAACGCCGGCGTCCCCTGGGAGCTGGGCCTCGCGGAGGCCAACCAGATGCTCGTCCAGACCGGGCTTCGCGACCGCATCACGGTGACGACTGACGGCGGCCTCATGACGGGACGGGACGTCGCCATTGCGACCCTCCTGGGCGCCGAGGGCTACGCCTTCGGCACGGCGTCGCTCGTCAGTTCCGGATGCGTCATGGCGCGGCAGTGCCACGAGAACACCTGTCCGGTCGGCGTCGCCACGCAGAACGAGAAGCTCCGCGACCGGTTCCCCGGCGAGCCCCAGCACGTCATCAACTACATGACGTTCATGGCCCAGGAGCTGCGCGAGATCATGGCCGAACTCGGTTTCGCGACCGTCGACGAGATGGTCGGCCGGGTCGACGCGCTCCGCCAGCGGACCGACGTCGAACAGCCGAAAGCGAAGAAGCTCGATCTCTCGGCCGTCCTGGTCGAACCCGAGAGCGAGTACGACGTCGACCGGTACAAGACGCGCGAGCAGACCCACGAGATCGACGAGCAGCTGGACTGGGACATCCTTGAGGCGGCCGAGGACGCCATCGAGCGGGGCGAACCGGTCACCCTCGACATGGACGTCTCGAACGCCGACCGAGCCGTCGGCGCGACGCTCTCGAACCGGATCTCCCAGGCCCACGACACGGAGGGACTCCCGGAAGACACGATCACCGTCCGGTTTGCCGGGACGGCGGGCCAGAGCTTCGGGGCTTTCCTCCAGGACGGCGCGACCTTCGACCTGGTGGGCGCGGCCAACGACTACGTCGGCAAGGGCCTCTCGGGCGGGAAACTCGTCGTCCGGACGCCGTCTGACGCCGGCTACGCGGCCGACGAGAACATCCTCGTCGGAAACGTGGCGCTGTACGGCGCGACCCAGGGCGAGGCCTACGTCAACGGGCTCGCCGGTGAGCGGTTCGCCGTGCGCAACTCCGGCGTCAAAGGCGTCGTCGAGGGCGTCGGCGACCACGGCTGCGAGTACATGACCGGCGGGGCGATCGTCGTCCTCGGCGAGACCGGCAAGAACTTCGCCGCGGGGATGTCCGGCGGCGTCGCCTACGTCTACGATCCGGACGGCGACTTCGCCGAACGCGCCAACACCGGGATGGTCACACTCTTCGACGACCTCGAACCGTCCGATCGGGACATGATCACCCGACTGGTCGAGAACCACGCCGCCTACACCGACTCGGACCGAGCCACAGCCCTGCTGGGGAACTGGGACGAGGAGTTGGCCCACTTCACGAAGGTCATGCCGGATGCCTACGCCGCGGTGATCGCCGAGCGCGAACGCGACGATGTCCGCAACACCCTCCCGTCGCCCGCGGAGCCCCGGGTCGGCGAGGCCGGTGGCGTCGAGGCGAGTGCGATGGACGACTAGGGACTGGGTGGTGCGTTTCCAGCGGGACGGAAGTCGATCCCCTCGCCGACAACCGAATAGTGACGGTTAATCGATCAGGAAATCCGTGTAAAATACAGCCAGATCCCGAGCCCAGCAGCGAGGACTAGCACGATCCCGGCCGGTAGGACGGGGAACCCGCCTCCACCGCCGCCGTCTCCGTCGGATGCATTCGATGAATCTTGGGCCTCGATACTCGCATTCGCGGCCGTCTCAACGTCGACGGATTCGTCAGCGGCGGAGATGTTGACCTCCCCGACGAACACGTCGTTGACCTGGACCTCATACAGCCCGGGCTGGGCAAAGGTCCGCTCGAAGTTGACGGCGACTGTCCCGCCGTCGGGAACGGTCCGTTCGTTTTGTTGGACTGTTTCCTCATTGAGAATGAGCTCGGCCTCGTAGACGCCATCAGTCCCACCGGTGTTGGTTACGAAGACCTGGATGGTCACCTCCTCTTCCGTCGTCGCCGCCTGCACGCTCACCTCCGTATCCGTGACGTTCAGCCGGGGCCGTTTCGCGGCCGCCGTCCACTCAGAAAGGCCATCCGCCGTCGTCTGCAGGATTGCGGCGCCGTCGTCCATGCCGACCACTTGGGTCGGCTGTTCCACCCAGTTGCCACCCTCGTAGCGGTACATGCTCACGTCCTCCGGGCTCGAGTCCATTGCTTCGAGGCTCTGTTCGCTGACCCGATAGGTCATCGATGCCTCCTGAATGTCGGCATTGGACAGCGTGTGCTCGACGCTAAGATACGACACCGGTGTCGTCCCGTCGCCAAGATTGAACTCGGGAGAGCTATCGAGCGGTTCGGGACTTTCCGTGATTTCGAGGGAGAACGTCGCATCGGAGGCGGGCGTGATTGACACGCTCGTCAACTGAGCCGGTGCGGTATCGGGATCCACATCGGCGTCGGTATCGCTGGAGACTTGCATCTCGACCGACTCGCCTTCCTGCGCGTTCTGGACCGTGGCCTGCACTTGCGTCTGGCCGTCCTCCTGGCTCGTCTGGACGGCCGTGGTCGTCTCGCCGTCGGCCTCGGATTCTTCGTCGGACTCGTCCTCGCTCTCCGCCTCCTCCTGATCCCCGGTCTCGTCGCCCGTCTCACCATCGGTGCCGTCCGTCTCGGGTGAGACGTCCGGCGACACGTCGATGCCAGTGCCGTTGTCTTGGGCCGGTTCGATCGTGAGGTGGTGCGGGCCGCTTGATGCGTTCAGAGTCCCTACGGAAAACGTGTAGTTGCCGGGGTCAACATCGCCTACCGGCCCGGAAAGGGTCACATCGACAGAGTCTCCCGGCGGGATGCTCTCGGTGGGTGATACTGCCCGGATATGGTTTCCGATCGACACGAAGACCTCGGTGGTAACCGATCCCGCCGCATTGCTGGTCACGTGGGTGTTGATTTCGAGCGTTTCACCAACTCTCACCGGTGAGTTCGTGTCGGTCAGTTCGATAGACATGTCAGGGGCCAGGACTTGCAACAGCGGCGATCCTGGACCAGTGGTCCACGTGGTTTCGAAGTCAAGGGCGTCCATGGTGTCAGGCGGCGCAAGACCCCTCATTTGATGGCGTAACAGGCTCTCAAGATTCTCGCTCGTTCCGTTTCCGTGGCCAATTGGGACGGGTTGGCCGGTCGATTGATTACTCCAATACGCGTCTCGGACTGTTCCATCGAAGTTCACAGCGACCAACCCGCCGCTAATTGTGCCGTCCACGTTCACGTCTCCAACGGCGAAGGAATTGTTCACGATCGCGTCGTGGCCATTCACGAGATTGGTCCCGACGAGACCACCGGTCACGTTCGCACCGGTTACGTCAACGCTGGAGGCCGACTTCGTCACGAGGGCGATTGATTGGCTATGGTTTTCTTGGCCGCCGAGCAAGCCGCCCACGCCTTGTCCGCCGTCAACACTGCCCCGTGCAGCAGTTTCGATGACGTGTCCGCCTTCGCTGTATCCGATGAGCCCGCCAGCAAAATTGCCCTCCGCCAGGACATCCGTACGTGCGGCCGATTGATTCACCGTACTTAGACGGTTGTATCCAATCAATCCGCCGACGCCCGACCCACTCAACCCGTCGAACTGGCCGCTCCCGGCATGGATCTCACTCTCTGCAAATGACTCAGTTACAACACTCTGATCGGCAACGCCGACGAGTCCCCCGATCATCATGTCGCCATTGACGGTGCCTCTCGCTTCCGAGCCGATGACCGTGTCGTTGGCCACGTAGCCTGCGATACCCCCGACAAACAGTTGACCCCTGACGGTGCCCGAGACATCGATGTCGCGGAGGGTGGTCGGTGGATTTCCTTCTTTTATTCCGACCACACCACCAGTGTAATCGCCCCCATTCACGTCAATATCTTCGAGTTGTACATGCTCGATGGTTCCCCCCTGAGAATGGTTGAACAGCCCGACGCCGGTATCCTGAGGACGATTGATCGTAAGACCTGAAATCGTGTGGCCGCCACCGTTGAATATCCCGTGAAATGGGCCTTGGGTGGCATTCGCGATCGGTTCGAAGCCTCGACCGTCGTTCCACGTCGTCGTTCCACTGGCGTCAATGTCCTGCACGAGTTCGAAGGCGTCTCCTATCGTCCCGCCCTGGCCCACGCACTGTAATTGATGGACATCGCCCACCTGATACGGGTTCGACCCGGAGCCGTCCCCATCGAAGGAAATGGTGCTGCAGTTGGGGGCGTTTCCGGCAGTCGCAACGCCGACGAACCCCATGGAGGTCACCATCACCGCAAATATTACCACCAGGGCCTGGGCGAGCGTGGCGATGTTCCGCGACGGATGAGACCCACTCATCGTTCTATCTGACAAGCCAAACGGCCGTTCGACAAGTGGTCGATGCGATGCTGACGTCGAGCGTGACTCAATAACCAGGTATGATCCGACGAATTTCCCACGACGTGTCTGGCCCGCATAAAATCAGGCATCTTCCGACAGTTATTATTTGTTAGGGCCAACAACAAAATTTCCGTTCATTATCGTGTACTCCACGTTCTCACACGTCTCGCGCGCTCACCGCGCCGCGGACGGTCGCCGGGATATGGACGTCGTACAGAGAGAAGCGCGGGAAGCGGTTCCTCGCCCGTGGGTCCGTCAATCGGGCGTCTACTACTGGCATCGCCACAATCAATAACTAGCCGACCATCAAACGGGGCGCATCATGGAACTGGACGCGCGGCTCCTGCTCGTCGGGGTGCTCCTCATGGCCGTCGCCATCGGGAGTCTCGGCGGCGCGGTCGGCGCCCAGGAACCAACGACGACGGCGACACCGACAGAAACGAGCGGCGTGGTGAGCGACCGCGGCCTCGCCTCCGTCGCCGTGGTCGTCGTTCTCGTCGGGGCGACGATCATCTACCTGTATCGCCGCCGGTCCTAACAGGCTCCGCGGTACCCTCGTGCGAAATCGACGCTCTCTGACACCGGTACCTCAACCCGGATGCGCTCCCAATTCGACCAAAAAATCCGACAGAAACCGGATTCGCCGACCGACTCAAGCTTCGAGTTCGATCTGCCGGCCAGTCAGCGTGCCCTCCTCGGCCGGGAGGTGGACCTCCAGAACGCCGTTCGTGTAATTGGCGGTGACCGCATCGTCATCGATCTCCTTGGGGAAGCGGAACCGGCGGTGGTAGGTCCGTTGCCGGCCACGCTCCGTGTCCTCCCGGTCCGCGGAGATGTTCAGGACGCCGTCGTCCCAGACGACGTCGATGTCCGCTGCGTCGAATCCAGGCATCTCGACGCTGAGGACGAACGCGTCGTCCTCTTCGTAGAGCTCGAAGTCATCCATGCCGCCGAAGAGTCGGTTTGCGAAGTCGATGCCACTCTGCCACGGATTGAATGCTGTGGTTGGGAGTGCCATTGCTGGTCACCCCGATTGCATGAGTTGATTGTTTGTGGTTCTTAATAAATCTGTCTACTCCAGCGACATTCTACCCCCCTGCAGACCGTGGGCTGCTGGCCGTCTCGTGCCGGCTCGCCCGTGGCGGTGATCGACGAGGGTTTTTACCGCCCGGGCCGCCACGGAGGGGTATGTTCGACAAGCGGACGTGGATCCGGCTCCCGCGGAACGTGGTCGTCGGCCATGGGGCCCTCGACCAGACGGCCGAGGCGGTTGCTGACCTCCACGTCACGGGCCGGCCCCTCATCGTGACGAGTCCGACCCCGCGGTCGGTGGCGGGGGAGCCGGTCGTCACGCAACTCGCCAGCCTGGGGCCCGCTCCGGAGACCGTCGTGATCGAGGCGGCGAGTTTCGCGGCGCTCGACCAGGTCCTCGACGCGGCGACTGGTGTCGAACCCGGGTACCTCGTCGGCCTCGGTGGCGGCAAAGCCATCGACATCGCGAAGATGGCCGCCGACGAGCTCGGGATTGGCTTCGTCTCGATCCCAACGGCGGCCAGCCACGACGGCATCGTCTCGGGGCGCGGATCCGTCCCCGAGGGGGACACGCGCCACAGCGTGGCAGCCGAACCGCCACTCGCGGTGATCGCGGACACGACCGTCATCGCCGAGGCCCCCTGGCGCCTGACCACGGCTGGCTGTGCGGACATCATCTCGAACTACACCGCCGTCCGGGACTGGCAGCTCGCCCACCGGCTGAAGGACGTCGAGTACTCCGAGTACGCCGGGGCACTCTCGCGCATGACGGCCGAGATGCTCGTCGATCAGTCGGCCTACGTGAAGGAGGGCCTCGAGGAGTCGGCCTGGATCGTCGTGAAGGCGCTGGTGTCGTCGGGCGTGGCGATGTCGATCGCCGGCTCGTCGCGGCCTGCCAGCGGCGCCGAGCACCTCTTTTCCCACCAGCTCGATCGGCTCGTGCCCGACGCGGCGCTCCACGGCCACCAAGTCGGCGTCGGCGCCATCGTGACGGAGTACCTCCACACGGGGCCCGACGGAGAGTGGCGGAACGTCCGGGACTCGCTCGCGTCCATCGGCGCCCCCACGACGGCCGCCGAACTCGGCGTCGAGGCCGACACGATGATCGAGGCTCTCACGACCGCCCACGAGATCCGCGATCGGTATACGATTCTCGGCGACGGCATCAGCGACGCCGCCGCCCGCGAGGCGACGAGCGTGACCGGGGTCTGTTAACCGATCGCCGGCGTGATCGCAGCCCGGGTCGGCCGCCACTCGGCCCCTTCGGCTGGTGTCCCGCCGCTGTAATCGGCGTCGAAGACGACCAGCAACCGGTAGAGGATCGGTGCGTCATCGTCGTCGGCGTTGCTCAGACCGGTGATCGTCACCTCCGAGATGCCCTCGATGGAGAGCGTGACGCCTGCCTGGGCGGTGACGGCCCGACGGACGGTGCGCTCCAGCGAGTCGTCCGGATCGCCCACGATGCCCGGGAGGCCGAACCGCCCGTTCTTGCGAACGTGGAGGATGTCGCCGTCGTCGTTCCTGAGCTCCACGTAGGTCTCGACCGATCCCTCGACGTACTGGTCGCGCGCCTGTTCGTATCGCTCGTTCCCGAGCGCGAGCGTGGTCTGGTTGACCGGAAACGCGTCGTAGATCCCCTCGAGGTCGGCCAGCAGTTCCTCAACTCGCGCCCGCGAACGCTCCCCGATGCCCATAGGTGGGCATGGATGTGGGTGCGGTTAAACCCGCCCGGCCGTTTTCAGGCTGGAGAACTGTCCAAAACCGCCTGACATCCGGCATGTCCCATTTCAAAATGTGGTAATTGGGCCGGAGACCCGCTCAGACGTGCTCGTCGAGGAAGGACGCGATCCGGGTGTACGCCGTGATGCGGTTGTCGAGCTTGGTGATGCCGTGACCCTCGTCGTCGAAGACGAGCAGCTCGACCGGCACACCCTGCTCGCGCGCGGCCGAAGCGACCTGCTCGGCCTCCCCGACAGGTACCCGTGGGTCGTTCGCCCCGTGGAGGACGAACAGCGGGGCGTCGATCGACTCGATGTCGGAGAGCGGGCTGATCGACTCGAGGAAGTCGCGATCGGACTCGAGACTGCCGTACTCGGCTTCCCGGAGTGACCGTCGCCACGCCCCCGTGTTCTCGAGGAACGTGACGAAGTTCGCGATTCCGACGACGTCGACGCCGGCTGCCCATCGGTCCGGGAACGTCGTCATCGCCGCGAGGACCATGAAGCCACCGTAGGAGCCACCCTTGATGGCAATCCGGTCGGAATCCACCAGTGCGTGGTCGGTCAGCCAGTCGTGGGCCGCTGCGAGGTCGCGGACCGCGTCCGGGCGCTTCTCGACGTCGTCGAGGTGAGTGTAGGCCCGTCCGTAGCCGGTCGACCCGCGCACGTTCGGCTCGAACACAGCATACCCTCGCGAGAGGAAGTACTGCGTCAGGCCAGCGAATCCCGGCCGTCGCTGGCTCTCCGGACCGCCGTGGACGTCGACGATCACGGGCGTGGTGTCCGCCTGTGCCCCATCCGGGACCGACACGAAGGCCGGGATGTCCCGCCCGTCGAAGCTCTCGTACCTGACGAGCGCCGGTTCGACGAACGCCGCGGGCGGGATGCCGGCCGTCGACGCGCGAGTCCACTGCGCCACTGCCGCTGATCCATCCGAATCGCCGTTCCGGTCGACAACATCCGCAGCAACAGCTGGTCCCCCAGAGACGGGGCCGTCAGGGGGCGTGTCGCGTGCCGGGAGGGCGTCGACATCGACCACGTGCACGTTGGGATTCTGAGCCCGGCCGGAGACTGTGAGCGCGAACCGGTCACCCGACGGCGCGAAACTCACGCCGCCCGCCACTCCGCCGGGGATGGCCGGCATCGGACGGAATTCGACCGCGCCAGAGGCGACGATGTCGCCGAGAACCAGCTCCGTGTACCCCTCGACGTTGCGGGAGGCGACCAGTCTGCCGGAGTCGGGGTGGACGACGACACCGTCGACCGGCCAGTCGCCGCCCGCCCAGACCGTGGTGAGGTCGCCTGTGGACGCGTCGAGCCGGGCGAGATACCGGGTGTCGGCGCCGCGATCGGTCGTGACGTAGAGTCCCTCGCCGTCGGGTCCCCACTCGAGGCCGCCGTAGCGTACGGTCGCGTCGCCGGGCGTGAGATGCCGGAATTCCCCACTCTCGAGATCCAGCACGTACACGTCCTGGTCGACGGAACTGTGCGCCTCGACGACGGCCAGCCGGTCGTCACTGGGACTCCAGCCCGCAACGGTGAACCAGCCGTCGCCCTCGTGGACGCGCTGAGCCTCGGCACCGCGTTCGTCCCGCCCCTGGACGTAGACGTCGAAGACGGCCGTGTCCCGCCGGTTGGCCGTGAACGCAACGCGATCGCCGTCCGAACTCCAGCCGCCCCAGCGGTGCTTGGCGGCCGGATGGCCGGTCAGATTCAGGACCCCGCCCTCGGCGTCGAGCCGGTAGAACTGCACGCGCTCGTTGCCGCCCTCGTCGCGGCCGAACACGTGCTCGGGCCGGCTCGGTGAGGCGTCGACGAACGACACCGGCTCGCCATCGAACGTCCGCTGGACCGGCCAGCCGCCCGGGTCGGCGAGCGTCCAGACCTGTGGCACGCCCGTCGTATCGAGGAGGAACGCCAGGTCGGATGGCGCCCCGAGACTCGCCCCGTAGGCACGCCTGATCGTCAGGTACCGCTCGAGATCGAACTCGCTCACCCGCCAAGCCACGGCAGGGGCCGCCTTAGGCGTTGTGCGACGTGGCGGACCGGACCGCCGGGATTTTTGCCACCCGGATCCGTCGCCGAAACCATGCGCGTCGCCCTGGTCGCGATGGAGACGGCCCACCACCGCGACACGCGGGGCAACCGACGCTTTCGCCGGCTGGCGAGCAACCTCGCCGACCGCGGCCACGACGTCACGGTCTTTTGCGCCCAGTGGTGGGACGACCTGACCGAGACGCGGGTCACTGACGGCGTCCGCTATCGGGGTGTGACGCTCGGTCCCGCGCTCGCGTCGTTCTGTGTCCGCCTGCCGGCCTTGCTCGCGACTGTCAGTCCCGATGTCGTCCACGCCCGCCCTGCGCCGCCGGTGCAGGTACTCGCGGCAGCCAGGGGGGCAACCCTCGCGCGCGCCCCGCTGGTCGTCGAGTGGTTCGGCGACGAAGGCCTCGACCACTCGGCACGGCTGACACGGCGCGCCGCTCGCGAACCGGCGATGGTCGTCACCCCGTCGGAGCTGGTCCAGACCGACGTCCGCGAGCTCGGCACACCCGAAGCCAATACCACGGTGATTCCGGAGGGAATCGACTTCGATCGAGTCGAGTCAGTCGAGCCCAGCGAGACCGTGGACGTCGCCTTCGCTCACCCGCTGGACGGGAGCGACAACCTCGACGATTTTCTGTTGGGGCTCGCCGAGCTCCGCGACCGCGGCTGGCAGACCACCATCATCGGGGACGGGCCCCACCGCGACGAGTACGAACGCCAGGCTGCGGATCTCCGGATCAACGACCGGGTCCGGTTTGCCGGCGCGTGCGACCGCGACGAGCGGCTCGCGATCTACCGGGGCGCCCACGCATTCGTCCAGACGGCCTACCGCGAGCAGTTCGCGACGGAGCTCCTGTGGGCGCTGGCGTGTGGCTGTATCGGCATCGTCGAGTACCAGGCCGAGTCGAGTGCGCACGAGCTGATCGAAGGACACGAGCGGAGCTTCCGGGTGACCGACCCGCAGGGACTCGCCGACGCGATCGTCGATGCCGGCGAGTTCGATCGGCTCTCGATCGACGAGGCGTGGGCGCGCTACGATCACGGCCGGATCCTCCAACGGTACCTCGATACGTACAAACGCCTCCGGGAGTCGTCCAGTCTGTTCTAGGACGGCCCGGCGGCGCTACCAGTGTGCCAGCTCACGCGGCCCGTGTCTGAGCGCTCGATGGTCCCGACACCCAGTCCAATTCCAACGAGAGGGCAACCGCATCTGATCGTCTGTGGAGGCCCTGATAGCACCTCGAGCCAGTCCCGCGGGTTGCCACGCCGTCCGGTCCGAGTGGTCCCGACACGCGGTCCCCGGTTCGGCCCGGGCGACGACGTCGAGTGCGCTTACCGGCCTGTGAACTCCGGCTCGTAGTCGTCTTCGGCGAAGGCCCGCGCCCCCTCCGCATGGTCCTCGGTCGCTAGCAGCGGCGTGAAAGCCGTCCGGTCGTACTCGCGGCCCTCCTCGAGGCCGACCTGCGTCGCCATGTTGGCCGAGTCTTTGATTTGCTGGATAGACAGCGGCGGCTGCGCCGCGAGCTGTGCGGCGAAATCGTCGACGGCGTCGTCGAGATCGTCGTCCGCGTGGACGTCGTTCAGGAGATTCCACTCCGCGGCTTGTTCGGCCGAGTAGTGGTCGCCGGTCATCGCCATCTCCTTGGCGATCGATGGGTTCGCCAGCGAGGCGATGAACTGGACGCCACCGGCGCCGGGGATGATGCCGAGGTTCGATTCGGGCAGGCCGAACGTCGCCTCCTCGCTCGCAATCCGGAAGTCACAGGCCATCGC
>CAYLJD010000036.1:6007-21303 GCA_964383875.1 uncultured Halobacteriales archaeon | reverse complement strand
CCGCCGAACGCGCTCATCGGATCAGTCCGGAGCGCTTTGTCGTACGCCTCGGCAAGCGTCGAGGCCGTCGCACAGCCCGCCGGGTTCGTATGCTTGATGACCGCGGCAGCCGGCGCGTCGAACTCCTTGATCAGGTTCAGGGCCCCGTCGGCGTCGTTGTAGTTGTTGTACGACAGCGCGCGGGCCCCCGCGTTGCGCTGCTCGGCGTGCACCACGCTCGCTTCGTCGCCCGCGTAGTCGGCGTAGACCGCCGCATCCTGGTGAGGGTTCTCGCCGTATCGCAAGGTCGCGTCCCGATCGCCCACCGTGACCCGCCTGGCCGGAAACGCCCCCGCCTCGTCGCCGTCGACAGCGACGGTTCCCTGGCTGCGGTCTACGGTGACCCGTTCTTCCGCGAACCACCGAACGGCGCGTGGGTACGCGCGAAACTCGCCCTCGTAGAGAACCCGCTCTTTGAGGGCGTCCGCGTCGTCGCCAGTGACGACCGGGATCGGCTCCTGCGTCACGATCGGCCCGGCGTCGATCTCGTCCTCGATCACGTTGCCCTGCTCGTCCGTCGCGTCGGTCACCACGTGGACGGTACAGCCGGTGATCGACACACCCGCATCGATGGCGTCACCCCAGGCGTCCATGCCGGGGAACGACGGCAGCAACGACGGGTGGACGTTGAGTGTCGTCGGCACGCGATCCAGGAACGTGTCCGAGAGGATCCGCATGTACCCGTCGAGGCAGACCAGGTCGAACTCGTAGTCGGCCAGCGCGTCCAGCACGCGGCGTTCGTGGTCGCGACGCGACTCGTCCTCGGCCATCGGGACCGACTCGTGGGGAATGTCACGAGCCGCGGCCGTCTCCAGAACCGGTGCGTCGGCGTCGTTCGTGAGTACGACTCCCAGCGATGCCCCACCAGGGCTGCGGTCAGCGAGGTGCATCAGGTTCCGCCCACGATTCGAGGCCAAGCCGGCCAGTTGCATGGACGGGCACGCGCGTGGCGCCCGCAAAGGCGTTGCGGAAGCCGCCGGTGATGGTGTCGGGGCCTCGACCCGAATCGTCTTGGCGATCCCGGCCAAAGCGACCCGCCATGGACGACCCGGAGGATCCGGTGCGATCGGCGCTTGCCGACTCGGCTGATCTCTACGACATCGCGACCTGGGACCCGCGGACGACGCTGGACCGGCTGGCCGTACGAATCCACGGAGGACTGCTGACCGGCCGCCGCGTCGTCCTCATCACCGCCGCCGTGCTCCTGTTCGTCGCCCAGGTCGGCCTCGCAGCACTGCTCGTGATCCGGCGGCCGGTCCTCGGGAGTCTCGGTCTCCTCTCCGTGCTCCCGGCGTTGCTCCTCGCGGGCTATCTCTGGTACGACGACCCCACGAAGCGAGAACCCCTCGAGACGCTGGCAATCACGTTCATTCTCGCGATCCTGTTTGCGATGTTCGCCGCCGTCCTCAACGGCGCGTTCAGTTCGGCGTTTGCGGTCGTCCCTACGGTGGGAATGGCCCTCTACTTCTTCGTGATCGTGGCGCCGATCGAGGAGGTCGTCAAGTGGCTCGCTGTCCGAGTTCACGCATTCCACACCCCCTCGTTCAACACGGTCGTCGACGGCGTGGTCTACGGAGCGGTTGCCGGGCTCGGCTTCGCTGCCATCGAGAACCTCTTCTACATCCTGGGCACGTACGTCCAGACCGCGGGGGCGGACACGACGCTCCAGCTCCAGGGAGCCGCCCAGACGGCCATCGGCCGCGCCTTCGTCGGACCGGGCCACGTCATCTACTCGGCGTTTGCCGGCTACTACCTCGGCCTGGCGAAGTTCAACCCCGATCACTACGGCCCGATCGTCGTCAAGGGGCTGGTGATCGCCGCCGGCATTCACGCCCTGTACAACACAGCCGTCACGTACATCCCGTTCACGGGCCCGAGTTTCGTCGCGTTCGTCCTCGTCTTCGACGGCCTCTTGCTGGCGATTCTGCTCCGGAAGGTCCGCCGGTACGAACACCACTACCGTCACGTCCGTGCCCCGGAGGAATCCTGAACGGCGCGAACCCCACACCGCGAGTCCCTCCGTCCGGAGGCCGCGGACCGGCAACCTTTTTCGCCGGTCCCGAAGAAGCAGATGCATGACCGAGCGCGGACCGCTCACGGCCGTCTCCCCACTGGACGGCCGGTACGCCCGCCACACCGAGGCACTGGTGCCCTACGCGAGCGAGCAGGCGCTCATGCGGGCCCGGCTCCGCGTCGAAATCGAGTACCTCCTCGCGCTGGCGGACCTCGACGCGACGCCGTTCTCGGTGACCGACAGTAACCGCGACGCGTTGCGATCGATCTACGAGGACTTCGACGCCGAGGACGCGCACGTCGTCAAACAGCTCGAGACGGAGGGCTACGACGAGTACGCGGCGACCAACCACGACGTCAAAGCTCTCGAGTATTTCATCCGACTCCGTCGGCCGGACGACCTGCCGATCGATCAGTGGATCCACTTCGGCCTCACCAGCGAAGACGTCACGAACCTCGCCTACCGACTCCTCATTGGCCCGGCTGTCCGTGCGGTGTTGCGCCCGGCCCTCCGGGAGATTCGTGACACCCTCGCCGAGACCGCCCGGGATCACCGGGACCTGCCGATGCTCGCCCGGACACACGGGCAACCGGCGACGCCGACCACGTTCGGCAAGGAACTGGCGGTCTACGCCGCCCGCCTCGGCCGGGCGACCACCCGAATCGACGCCGCCGTCGACGAGTTGTCCGGCAAGCTCGCCGGCGCCAGCGGCACGTACGCCGCCCACGCCGCCGCCTACCCCGACGTCGATTGGCCCGCCTTCGCCGAATCGTTCGTCACGTCCCTCGGCCTCGACCACCAGCCACTCGCGACGCAGGTCAATCCCAGCGACGACGTGGCCCGCCTGCTCGACGCCCTCCGCCGGGCAAATACAATCCTCCTCGATCTCGACCGGGACGCCTGGCTGTACGTCTCACAGGGATACCTCGGCCAGGCGGCCACCGCCGGGGAGGTCGGCTCGTCGACGATGCCACACAAGGTCAATCCGATCGACTTCGAGAACAGCGAGGGCAACTTGTCGAAGGCGAACGCCGATCTGTCGTTCCTCGCCGACTACGTCACGACGTCCCGTCTTCAGCGCGACCTCTCGGACTCGACCGTCAAGCGAAACGTCGGGGCGGCCCTGGCCCACTGTCTCATCGGGTACCGGAAGACGGCGGCGGGACTCGACGCCGTGGTGCCGAACGAGTCGGTCATGCGAGACGACCTGGCGGCTCACCCCGAAATCATCGGCGAAGCGGTCCAGACGATCCTCCGCCGGGAGGGACAGGCAGACGCCTACGAGCAGGTCAAGGCGCTCACCCGGGACCAGGATGTCACGCTCGCCGACTTCCGGGCGCTGTTCGCGGAGCTGGACGTCGACGACGGCGTCCGGGCGGAGCTCGATGCGCTCGCGCCGGCCGACTACGTCGGGTTTGGCGCCGACTTGGTCGACGACATCGACTAGGGTCGTTCGACACGGGTCACGTCCGCAATCGTCTCCCGTCGGCGGACGACGCGCGGCTCGCCGCCGGCGACGTCGACCTCTGCTGGCCGCGGCTGGGAGTGAAACTGGTTCGCGAGTTCGTAGCCGTAGGCGCCGGCGTTGCCGATGGCCAGGAGATCCCCCCGTTCGGGCCGGGCGACCGGCCGGTCGGTGCAGAAGACGTCGGCCCCCGTACAGCAGGGCCCGCCCACGGAGACCGGGTGCGGGGCCCGCGCTGGCGCGGTGACATTCCGGATCGCGTGGTACGACCCGAACATCGCTGGCCGGACGAGCGTGGCCAGCGAGGCGTCGACGCCGACGACGGTCGTCTCTGGTGTCTCTTTGACCGTGTTGACCCTCGTCAAGATGAGTGCCGCGTCGGCGACGACGTACCGACCCGGTTCCAGCTCGAGTCGGGCATCGATGTCGCCGACGGCCGTCCGGACGCGATCGGCGACCGCGGGCATGTCGAGCGGGGGCGTCTCCTCGCGGTACGGCACCCCGAACCCCCCACCGACGTCGACGAACTCGAGATCGCCCACCGCCCGGGCGACGTCGGCCACCCGCCCGAGGGCTCGGCAGTGCTCGTCGAGGTCGTCCGCCAGCACGCCGCTCCCGACGTGAGCGTGGACGCCCACGAGATCGAACCGATCCCGAACGTCGGCCGCCACGTCCGGGACCTCGGCCGCCGGGATGCCGAATTTCGCGTCGGCCCCCGTCGCGACGTCCTCGTGGTGGCCGGTCCCGATGCCGGGATTGACGCGAATCGCCACCCGGCCGTCGTATCCCCGGGCGTCGAGTCGGTCGAACGTGTCCCGAGCCCCGGCCGTGATCGTCAGCCCAGGATGGGCCGCTGCGAGATCGACCGCATAGTCGAGATCGCGGTCCGGTGGATTGACCGCCGTATACCGGAGCGTGTCCGGCGACGCACCCGCGTCGATGGCGCGCTGGAGTTCGCCCATCGCCGCACACTCGATGTCGGCCCCGGCATCACGGACGGCCGCGAGAACGGCCCGTCCCGCGTGAGCCTTCGCGGCGTACATGACGCGGGCGTCCGGGAAGGCCGACGCGAACCGCCGGTAGTTCGCCTTGACACGGGCCGTATCGAGGACGTACAGCGGCGTTTCGTGGTCGGCCGTGAGGTCGGCCAACTGCTCGTGATCCCAGTCCGCGAGGCGGCGGACCGGGGCCGACGTGTCGCTCATTGGCCCGACAAGGGCGACGGGGCCTAACAAGGATTCCGCTTAGACGAAGCGCTCGCCGCGCGCCTGTTCCGACCAAATCGGTTTCGGAGCACGACCACCGGACCCCGTCACCGAACGCGAGTGACCACACCGGTCGCAATCACCAATTCCGCGCCTACCCACACACCGCCCACGAGGACCGCGCCGACGAGTGCGTAAAACTCCCAGAACCCGATCCAGACCGGGAGGACCCACAAGGCATGGGCGTAGAGATCGCGCGCCAGTGACGGACTCGCCTCGCCGGCAGTGGCCCCCGCCGGTGCCGTGTCGATCGCCGGTCCTCGCGGCTCGTCCCCGTACTGCAGCCGTTCGACGTCGTAGGGCATTTTGGCGATCTCGCGCTCCCACACGATCTCTTTCTCCGGAGTCACCTCGAGGACCCGTTGGCCGTAGGTGTCGACGATTAGCGTGTTCCCGTTCGGAAGCCGGTCGGCGTCTCTGGGCCAGTGGAGGGCGCCGCTGTAGTGCCAGACCAGTTCCCAGGAGTCGTCCGGCCGCTGGCGGTACTCGACCACGCGGTCGTTCTCGCTATCGGCCACGAGGACTGTCGGGGGATCCGTCGACAGGAGGGTCGGGTTGTGCTGCTCGTGGAGGATCGAATGGTCGTCCTCGGCGCCGAGGACGAATTACGTCCCCTTCGTCGAACGGTTGACGAGGATGACCCGGTCGAAGTTTCGGGGGCTCAGGAGAAACGCCGACGCGTTGTCGACGGCGTCGACGTCGTTGAGGTGGGTGTATCCCCCCGCCCCCGACGGCTCTGTCGACGGCGCCTCGCCGGCTTCCGGATACTCGGGGAAATGGGCCGAGAAGTTGTATTCCCAGATGATCTCGTCAGCCTCGCGATCGTAGACATACGCCCGGTGAGAGTACTTGTCGGCCACCACGTACCGGTCGTTTCCGAGGAAGTCAACGTCGTGCGTATCGGAGGGAACCGGGAACGCGGACAGGAGGGCGCCCGTCCGCCAGTTCACGTGGAGGACCGACGCCCCCTCGTCGGTCACCTGTTCGACAACCAGCAGCTCGTCACGGGACAGCGGGTCGACGTCGTAGTAGAGGACGTCGTCGCCGGCCGAGCCACGCGAAAACGTCCAGATCGTCTCGCCGGTATCCGTGTCGATCGCCTCGACCCGCCCGTCGTCTGACGGCCCGAAGCCCCCCTGCACGGACACGAACGTGACATTGTCCGTTTCGGCCGTCGTTCCCGGATCATCCCCGCCGAGGTGTCCCATCCCACTCACCACTGTAGGGCTCACCAGGAAGATCAGGAGGGCGACGACCAGCAGACGGGATCCGGTTCGAGTCCGGGGCCACGGCACGCGGTCCAGCACAGTCTCGGTCGACGTTCGCGAGCGGCCCTCAAATCAGTCCCGGAGTGCGTCCTCTCGCTCGGTCGCCTCGAGGGTCTCGGCTTCGACGTGGGTCGCGACGACGGCCGGCTTGTAGGCGCCCCCGTCGAACAGGTCGTGGTCACCCACCGAGGATTCGACGTACCGGGTGAACGCTCGCCGCTCTGACGGGAGTCGCCCGTAGATGACGTCCTCGTCGACGAGGTCGTAGACGGGGATCCGCGGCGTGAGCAGCGTGTTCTCACCGACGACCGACCCCTCGCCGACGACGAATCCGCTCGTGACTCGACAGCCCGCCCCCAGCGAGACGTCGTCTTCGACGACCACGGGCGCACTCTCGACTGGTTCGAGGACCCCGCCGATCAGCGTGTTCGCGCCGAGCTTGACGTTCGCGCCGATCTGGGCACAGGACCCGACGGTGTCACAGGAGTCGACGAGCGTTCCGTCGCCGACGCGCGCGCCGATGTTGACGAACGAGGGGCTCATCAGGATGACGTCGCGGCCGAGATTCGCCCCACGCCGCACCACTGTCCCGTCGGGCGTATTTCGCGTCCCATCCCGGCCGAGGTCGTCCGTATCGAACAGCGGCAGGACGTCGTTGTAGGTCACGTTGCCGTACTCGTAGCGCGAAATCTCGCGGAGCCCGAAGTTACAGAGCACACCCTGCTTCACCCAGTCGATGGCGACCCATTCGCCCTGACGGCGTTCGGCCGCCCGAATCTCGCCGTCCTCGAGGGCGTCGAGGAATTCCGCCATGACGGTGAGGTCTTCGGCGGTTGTGCCCGCCGCTGTGAGGCCATCCTGGTAGCGCGCCCAGAGGTCCCTGATATCGCTCTCCAGACTCATGTGGCGTCGATTACGGCCCCGAAGGTATACCACCCCGGGTTTTGGGCGGCGAGCCAGACCGCCGCGTCGAGGGCGCCGGCGGCAAACACAGCCCGGTCTTCCGCCCGGTGGGCGAGTGTGAGGACCTCGTCGTTGCCTCCGAGACGCACCGTGTGCTCGCCTCTGACGTCCCCCAGTCGGCTCACGAGGACGCCAATCTCGTCGTCCGCCCGGGGCTGGATGCCGTCGCGCCCGTAGACCGGCTCCAGATCACGCTGCTCGCGGATCGTCTCCAGGATGGTGTTGGCCGTCCCGCTCGGCGCGTCGCGCTTCGCGTTGTGGTGGGTCTCGGTGAGCTCGACGTCGTAGTCCGGAAGGGCTGCCAGTGCGGGCTCCAGGGCCCGCAGCAGGGCCTGGATGCCCCGCGAGAAGTTCGTCGCTTTGAGCACCGGAATCGTCTCGCTCGCGGTCCGGAGTGCGGCCAGTTCGGCGTCGTCGAAACCGGTCGTCCCGATCACCAGGGGAGTGTCTGTGGCGACACAGACATCCAGCAGGTCGGTCGTGGCCGCCGGGATCGAGAAGTCGACGACCGCGTCCGGCTGGTGCTCCTGGACGGCAGTGGCCGCATCGGCGGGGTCGTAGATCGGAAGCGTGACATCGGTATCCGTCGACGGATCGAGGCCGAAGACGACCGACACGTCGTCGCGGGCTTCGGCGGTCTCGATGACGGTCTGGCCCATCCGGCCGGCGGCGCCGCTGACGCCGAGCCGGACCGAACTCATCGCGCCTCCACCGGGTCTTCTGTGAGGGCGTCGAGGATGTCGGCGAGGTCATCACGATACTCGTCAGACAGCGGCGTCAGCGGCGACCGCACTCGGCCGTTGCCGTGGCCACGAATCGCCATGGCTTCCTTGACCGGGATGGGATTTGTCTCCCAGAACAGCGCGCGGAACAGCGGGCCCAGCTCGTGGTGAATCTCTCTGGCCCCGGCGTAGTCGCCCTCGAGGGCCCGCCAGACCAGCGCGTGCATCCGCTCCGGTTCGACGTTTGCGGCGACGCTGATGCAGCCAGTGCCACCGACGGCGAGGATCTGCAGCGTTTCCCCGTCGTTGCCCGAGAGGACGTCGAAGGCGTCGTCCCGGGTCCGCTCGACGATCTCGGAGACGAGGTTCAGGTCGCCACTGGCCGCCTTGTAGCCGCGAATATTCGGGTGCGAAGCGAGTCTGACGGTCGCGTCGGCCGGCACCGACTGGCCGGTTCGCGACGGCACGTTGTAGACGATGCCCGGCACGTCGACCGCATCGGCGAGCCGTTCGTAGTGCTCGACGAACCCGCGCTCCTCGGGCTTGTTGTAGTACGGCGAGATCCACAGGAGGCCGTCCGCGCCGGCGGCCTCCGAGCGCTGGGAGAGCGAGACGGCCTCACGAGTGTTGTTCGAGCCGGCACCGGCGATCACCGGCAGGTCGTCGACGGCGGCGACAACGGCCTCGACCACCTCGACGTGTTCGTCGTGGCTGAGCGTCGCGGACTCGCCGGTCGAGCCCATCGGCACGAGGCCGTCGACGCCCGCAGCCTCGAGCCGTCTGGCGTCCGCCTGGAGTGTGTCGAAGTCGATGCTGCCGTCTGCCTCGAAGGGCGTGCACATCGCGGGGTACACGCCACCGAAGGTGTCGTAGTCCGTCATGGGTGTGGTATCGGTCCGCTCGGTGTTGTATCGCTCGGTTACGGGACTCGAACGGTCGTCGGAACGACCCGCGACGAGACGCCACGCTCGCCGCGAGTCAGGACGACAGTTTCCGTTTGGAAGAACGAACCACGCCACGCGGGACTCGCCGTCGGCCGCGACGACCGGGCGAATCCGCGTCGCGCATCATGGGTGTCGAATCGACCGCAAGGGACTTAGCTTCTGCGGTGCAGGGCGCTAAGCCCCCGTCCTCAAGGAGCGAACGAGCACCGCGAGTGAGCGAGTAGGGCGGGGATACAGCGCCCGTCATCGTCTTACTATCACTCTCCGGCGGAACCTTACTACCCCAGCGGTCGACCGAGGTAGTACGATGCTCACCACGCTTCCGACGGTGTTCAAACGCGACAAGAAGCGTGCATCGTCGGTTGTGGTCGAGTGTCCAACAGGTAGGAGTGGGACACTCCAAACCTCCTGTAAAGGGAAATCGCCTGCGGAGTCTGGAACCGCTGTGTCCACGCTGGATGCAAGTTCCGACACAGAACCAGGAAGCCCCGACCTCAACAAGCGAGGGCCAAGAAGGCCCGAGCGAGGTAGGTCGGGGTAGTTCACAGCTTGCGACACGCCTCCTCCGCGGGCAACGAAAGCCGTCACAGGTGACGCGACCACCGTCGTTTTGGGCCCCGGGACCGAGGGCGAACCATGTCCGTCCCGACCGCGGTCGTCGACCGGATCGAGGGCAGCACCGAGATGGCCCACATTGCGACCGCAGTCGACGACAGGCCCCACGTCGCCCCGGTGTGGTATGCGTACGACGATGGCGAACTCCACGTACTCACCGGTGGGCGAAAGCTCGAAAACGCCAGATCCAACCCACGCGTGGCGGTCTCGATCGAAGAAAGCCACGGCGGCCGGGCGTCGTGGACGGTCACACTCCTGGGAACGGCACGAATCGTCGACGATCCCGACCGCCGCCGAGACGCCGCCGCGCGGATCTTTCCCACGTACCTCGGCGACGATACCGACACCTGGGACGAGTACTACCGCAGGGCCGTCGAGGATGTCCCCGACGGGTCATTGCTCGTTGTCGACATCGGCTCGGCGACCCTCCAGACCTACTGACCGTGGCCGTCTCCACGCCGTCTCGTGTGGCGAATCGTCGACGATCCGTCTCCTGATCGCCGGACACGAAGGTGGTCGAACGGTCCATTTTTACCGACTGACGACGTACATCGCGGCGATGGTGCGACACATCGGTCTGAAACTGCGGATGGTGCTCGCGGGCAGCATCCTGTTCGCCTTCTACGCGGCCATCGGTGCGGTGGCATTCGCGATGTACGGGCAAGGGGTCCTGCCGCTCGTCCTGCTGGGGAGTGTGCTGTTCGTCGGCTTCCAGTACAAGTTCGGCAAGTGGGCGGCGCTCCGGAGCGTCGGGGCCGAGGACATGCCCGAAGATGGTCGTTACCGCGAAATTCACCAGTCGGTCGAGGAATTCAGCCGCCAGATGGGCATCGACAAGCCACGCCTCATGGTGGCCGAGATGGGCGTCCCGAACGCCTTCGCCGTGGGCCGCAAGGGGGCGGGCACGGTCGTCGTCTCCCAGGAGATCATCGAGCTCCTCGACCGCGAAGAACTCGACGGCGTCCTCGCCCACGAACTCGCCCACATCCGCAACCGCGACGTCGTCGTGATGGTCCTCGGCCAGTCGATCGCCTCGATGGTCGGCATCCTGGTCCAGTTTGCCGTCATCTTCGGCGGCGAGCGCAACATCGGCGCGTTCATCTTCGGCATGATTGCCGGCCAGATCGCCCAGATGTTCGTGATGATCTTCGTGCTCGCGATCTCGCGGTACCGGGAGTACGTCGCCGACGGCGACGCGGCCGACGCGACGAACAATCCAGCTGCGATGGCGCGGGCACTCCGGAAGATCAGCGACGGCGCCGAGGCCGCCCAGGAGCGCCAGCAGGCGACGCGGGGCCGTGGCCAGCAACAAGGTGGCGGGCTGGACAGCAGCGACACCGTCAGCGCGCTCATGATCAACAACACGAGTCGCGGGTTGCTCCAAACGGTCTTCGCAACCCACCCGCCGATCGACAAGCGGATCGAGCGCCTCCGGGCGGCCTGAGCCGCGACGCAACGCCTTTCTCCCTGGCCCGGCCACGCTCACACAATGTCACCGATCCACCCGGGCCAGCGGGTCGCGGTCTTCGCCGACTCGCAGAACCTCTATCACACCGCCCAGAGCCTCTATTCGCGCAATATCGATTACGCGGGGTTGCTCGAGGCGGCCGTCGACGGCCGAGAGCTCACGCGGGCGATCGCGTACGTCATCCGGGCCGACGCGCCCGAGGAGGAGAGTTTCTTCGAGGCGCTCACCGAGATCGGATTCGAGACTCGCATCAAGGAGATCCGAACCTTCGGCGACGGGTCGAAGAAGGCCGACTGGGACGTCGGAATGAGCCTCGACGCCGTCTCGCTCGCCCCACACGTCGACACGATCGTCTTCTGTACGGGTGACGGGGACTTCGCCCGGCTCTGTACGTATCTCAAGCACGAAGGCGTGCGCGTCGAGGTGGCCTGTTTCGGCGAGTCGACCGCCGAGTCGCTGATCGACGCCGCCGACGCCTTCACCGACATGAGCGAGCACCGCGACCAGTTTCTCCTTTGAGCGCCGGACGGAGCCGTTATGGCCCTCGCCGCCCCAGCCGCGCTATGGACGAGGGCGATCGCCGGCTGCTTGTCCGCGTCGGCGCCTACCAGTTCGGCCGCGGTGCCGGGACGGCCCTCTTCCCGGCGGAGGCGGCGCACACGGTTACGCACACGAGTTCGGGCCGTCCCCGGCAGATCCACTGCGAAGGTGACCGGATCGCCACGTACGGCACCGACGGCCGACTCCGGCTCGGCCTCGCGGGCGGCCGGCGCCTCCAGGCCACACTCGACCCACCCGCCTACCGGGTCGTCGTCGGCGACGAGAGCGAGCCGTACGTCCGTGAGGGCCGCAACGCCATGGCCAAGTTCGTCGGGTCGGCCGATCCAGCCATCCGACCGCGTGACGACGTGCTCGTCGAACACCAGCGCGGAGACCTGCTGGCTGTTGGTCGCGCAGAACTCGCTGGGGCCGGGATGCTCGACTTCGAGACAGGCGTAGCCGTCACGGTCCGCGATAGCACCGGCTAGCCCAACGCAGCCCTTTTGATAGCGAGGCGCGAATCCAGCGTCATGTTTGGAGGAGGCGGCGGCGGACTCGACCCGCGCAAGATGCAGCAGATGATGGAGCAGATGGGCATCGAGATCACGGAGATCGACGCCGAGGAGGTCGTGATCCGCACGCCTGAGGAGGAGCTGGTTTTCAGTGACGCGGACGTCCAGCGCATGGACGCCCAGGGCCAGCAGACCTACCAGATCGTCGGGACGCCCGAGACCCGCGATCGGGGGACAGCCGATGCCGGCGACGAAGACACCGATACTGAGGAGACAATCCCCGAGGCTGACGTCGAGATCGTCGCCGAGCGCACGGGCGTCGACGCAGCGACAGCCCGGGAGGCGCTGTCGGCCACGGACGGAGACCTCGCCGCCGCCGTCGAACGCCTGGAGTAGCGTGGCCCCCCTGCTCGTTCACGACGACCGCGAGTACTTCCTCGAACCGGGCGAGACACTCGAAACGGATCTCGGCGTACTGGAGGTGCCGAACCGTGTCGAACCAGGCCAGCACGTCGAGACGCATCTCGGGACGACGTTCGTCGCCCGGGAACTCCGCGGCCCGGACATGTTCCACCACTTCGAACGCACTGGAGCGCCCATGCTTCCCCGCGACGTGGGACTGATCCTCGGCGAAACCGGTGCAGGCAGCGGCGACCGGGTGCTCGACGCCGGCACCGGCACGGGCGTCCTCCCGGCGTATCTCGCAAATGCCGGGGCGACCGTCGTGACCTACGAGCGCGACCCCGACCGGGCGGCCGTTGCCCGCGACAACATGCGGCGGGCCGGATTCGAGGACGCCGTGGACGTTCGGACCGGTAACATTCTCGCCGCCATCGACGAGCTTGCGCCGGCCGCCTTCGACGCCATCACCCTCGACATGGAAGACGCGGCCGACGTCGTGGCCAGCGCCCCGGCACTGCTCGGGAGCGGCGGCTTCGTGGCCGCGTATTCGCCGTTTATCGAACAAGCCCGGGCAGTCGCGGAGGCCGCCAGATCGGCCGGGCTGTCCGCGACCGACACGTCGGAGACGATCCAGCGAACGATGGACTTCGACGACCGTGGCTCCCGGCCGAGCACGGCCCCCGTCGGCCACACTGGCTACCTCACCGTGGCCCGGGAAGGGTAACTCCAATCGCCGGCCCCGCGGGACGCCCGGCGGCCATTAGTGGTCGTCTTCGCGCCACTTGTGGTCACAGGCCGTGCAGACGAAAAACCGGGTTTCGCTCTCGTCGGCCGCCCGAATCTGCTGCATGTACCAGTAGGCACGGTCGTGCTCACAGTTCGGACACACCGCCTCGGTCGTCGGTCGCCCCTCTCCCTCGGCGTCGGTGACGTCGACGATCTCGGTTTCCTCCTGGTCCTGGGTCGTGACCATGCCCGCCTCGGCGACGTCGTCGCGGTCAGTCTCGAAGCCGCAGCTCCCACAGACCCAGACGCCGTCCTCTGGGGTCATCATCGATCCGCACTCGTCACAGAACTGCATTCAGCTCACCCGCAGTGTCACGCGGTGGCGGCGTCGCATGCTCCATCCGTCGGTGGTAGGGTCACTAAGTCCTTGGCTTTCGGCCCGCCGTCAGTCCGTGGTCGGGATACCGTCGACGGGCGGCCACGGGGTACAGACCGTAACCGAGTTAATAGATGCCATGCAAGCACTCGCATACGATTCATGGAAACCCGTCCTCGATCCGGCGACGCATCCGCAGACGAGGGTGTCAGCGACGACGGTGACGACGCTACGGACGCGGAGGAGCTGATCGAGGCGTGTCCGAATCCCGAGTGCGAATCCTCGCGGATCCACCGAATGGTGCCGACGAAAAGTCAAGGCCGACCGAACGGCAAGAAGTGGATCTGTCACGACTGCAGCTACAAGTTCGACGAGCCCGCCGTCCGACCGCGCCGGCATCCCGACCAGATCCCGACCCACGGGCTGGCACGGAAGCTCGCCAAGCGCGAGGGGTCCGGCGAGTAGCGCGGCCTGTGACTTCGGGGGTCAGCGTCAGTCCCCAGCTCCGACAGTACCCGGTGGGCCGTTAGTCGGCGTCGATTGGTGGCGCAGGCTCGTTGTTGGCATGCCACTGCTCACAGGCGTCCATGTCGTCGAGCACGGCGTCGTGAAAGCCACAGAAGGGCGCGAGCTCCCCGTCAGCGCGGACGTACTCGAAGTGTGCGCAGTTGCCACAGTACTCGTCCGGACGGCCGCGCGTGGACACTGCCTCGGCGACCTCGTCAGTTCCAGCGGGTCCGTCGATGGCTCCGGCACCGTCGCTCGAGGGCGTCGGTTCGAGGATCTCGCCAGCGTCGGTCTCCCCACTCGTGGCCGTGCCGCCAGCCGACGTGCCGAAATTCGTCTGCGTCGGAACCGAACCGTCGGGCCCACTCCCGAACAGCCCGACGGCACCGCGGCCGGACGGACCGTCCGAGGGTTCGCTGATGATCCGGAGGCGGCCCGCTTCGGTGATTTCCATGCGGGCCGTCCCGCCCGGATCGTTCCGGAGCTTGACGGTCGCCACGGCGACGAACAGACACCAGAAGGTCGTCACGGTTCCGAGGCCGTAGACGAGGGTTGTGCCCACCGCCAACGCCGGATCGGCGGCGAGCCACCGGTCCGGATAGGCGACGACGAACAAGCCGACGCCGAAGACCGCCAGGCTCGCGCCGATCGACGCGGCCGCCCGGGTGACCCGACTTGCCGGAAGGACCGCGAAGATGCCGACGAACGTCGCCGGGAGTCCGAGACCGGCGAGCACCCCGGCCAGCTCGCGGGCCGCAAAGACGGACAGGCCGACCGCCTCGCCGACGCCCGTGGTGGCGAGGGGAATGGCAACGGCCACCATCGCGGCCCCGGCCGCAAAGACGGCCGTGCCGACCTGCCGGCGGCGAGGCCCGGCCACGATGCCCACCTCCCCCTCGTATACGTCGTTCAGGCTAGTCATGGCAGGTTGTTCCGTGTCCCCATACAAAATACCGCGTCAGACGGCCGTCAGACGCCCGTGAGTGCCGGTTCCCGCACACCCAGAACACGACCGGGTCTCCACACTGCCGGCCCGTGAGTCGAAAACTTGAATCGCTGTGCCCCAGAACGGCGACGCATGAGTGAGGATGACGAGACCGACGATGAGAGCGAGCCCGCCATCGAACTGGGGTCCGGGCCAGCTGTGGAGGGAGCCCCGCTCGCTAGAATCGCCGAACGTCTCACCTGGGGCATCGAGAAGAGTGCCGTCGTCGAACGGGAAGGGGAAACCGAGATTCGAACACCCGACGGCCCCCGGGAGCTCGCCGACATCCTCGTCGCGGTCGACGCCACGTACTTCGCGACACGGCAGGAGTTTACGGACGCCGTCGATGCAGCGATCGGTCCGGGACCCGTCCAGACCGCCGACGAGTAGGGCGACTGGCGCCACCCCGAGTTCCGAACACGGGAGGCAGCTTTTTTGTCATTCCCGAGCAGGACTCTGCATGGCACTGCCAATCGATCCCGCCG
>CAYLJD010000036.1:0-5907 GCA_964383875.1 uncultured Halobacteriales archaeon | reverse complement strand
TCGATCCCGCCGATATCGGCGAGGAACAGGCCCGACTCGAGATGAGCCACGACGAAGCCATCGAACTCGTCAGGGAGGAGTGTCTGGCGACCGGCTTCGGGGTCCCCGTCGAATTCTCGCCCTCGGAGCTGCTGAACGAGAAGGTCGACGCCGGCCGGGATCCGTACTACGTCCTCGGGGCCTGCAATCCGGCAATGGCCGACCGCGGCCTGTCCGGATCGGCGAACCGACTCGGCGCGCTGTTTCCCTGCAACATGGTGATCTGGGAGGACGAACCCGGCATCCAGCACGTCTACCACGTCTCAATCATGCGGATTGCCCGGCTCGTCGGTATGGCCCCTGACGACGACACGTGGCAGGGAATCGTCGACGATACTGGCGCCCTCGTCGACGAATTTTTCGACCGGCTCTCGTCCCACGAGGCAGTCACGTATCCGGCCTGAGCCCGGTGTGACGGCCCGCGAGTTCTGCTCCGGGTCGAGTGGACGATCAGTGTGCATAATTGCGTGAGTCCCCTCCGATCCACCGGGAATCAGACTATGCACGGACTCGACGGGCGAACGGCGGTCGTCACCGGTGCGAGCTCGGGAATTGGTCGAGCGTCGGCCCGGCGCTTTGCAGCGGAAGGCGTCTCTGTCGTGGTTGCCGACGTCGATACCGACGGGGGCCACGAGACGGTCGAACTGATCGAAGGCGACGGCGGTGAGGCGACGTTCGTGGAGACGGACGTCACCGACGTATCCTCGGTCGACGCGATGGTCGACGTCGCCGTCGAGACGTACGGGGGGCTCGATTTCGCACACAACAACGCCGGCATCCTCACGAGTTTCGAGGACGTCACTGACCTCGACGAGGCGGCGTGGGACCGGTTGCTGGCCATCAACCTCAAGGGCATCTGGGCGTGCCTCCGGGCCGAGCTCCCCGTCATGGAGGACAGCGGCGGGGGTGCCATCGTCAATACGGCCTCGGAGGCCGGACTGGTCGGCATGGGCGGCCTCGCGAGCTACGCCGCCAGCAAACACGGCGTCGTCGGACTGACCAAGACCGTGGCACTCGAGTACGCGAGTCGAGACGTTCGGGTGAACGCCATCGCCCCGGGCCCGACCGAGACGAACATCGCCGCGAACCTCGAGGTGGCCGACGACGTCGAATCCCTGCCGTTCGACATGGACGCGATGACGGCGGTCCCGATGGGGCGGATCGCAACCCCCGACGAAATGGCCGGGGTCGTCGCCTTCCTCTGTTCGACGGACGCGTCGTACATCACCGGACACACCATTCCCGTCGACGGCGGACAGGCCGCCGACTGACCCGGGACGCGTCGACGGGTACAGGGTGTTCGCCCGTCGCTCAGGCGTCGAAGTCAGACAGCGAGGCCTGGATGCCCGCCACCATCCGGGACTTGCGACGGAGGTCCGCCATCGAGACCGGCAAAGCCGACTCGACGCCCCTGACGGCACCGTGAAACGACTCCGCGATAGCCGGCTCCGATTCGAATGCGTGTCGAACCCCCTCGCGGATCTGCCAGACGCCGACCGGGGCCCAATACGCCTCAGTCGCGTGGCGCAACACGAGCACCTTCGCCTGGCGGTCGCGCTCCGCCAGGTACTCCAAGGCCGCCAGCCGCGCCGCGTAGTAGGCCCCGGCCGTCTCCTCCACGTACCCCGTCCGGCCCTCGAAGCCTTCCCGAGCAGCCCCCATGTAGACCTCGCCCTCGGGGTCGGGATTCCAGATGCTCCCGGGGTCTTTCATCTCGACGAGTTCGTACTCCCACGCGCCCGGCGCCATGATGATCCAGTAATCGTTCCCGACGTACTCGTTGTGCCAGACCCGGACCTCGTCGACACTCGGGGCGTTCTGAATCGTGCCACGGAGATACTGGCCGACGGTGTCGTCGACGGCCGTGATCGACCAGCGGGTTGGCACCAGCCGGCGGTTGTCGCCGCGGCCCAGCGCCCCGGCCGAGAGGATCGTGTTGACGTCGTAGACGTCGAAACCGCGGCGGTAGAGGTACCGCATCGCCCCCTGGGCCGTCCAGTCGTCGTCAGCGAGTGTCTTTTCGACGGCCCGGGGGACGTGTGGATTCTCTGCGAGAGCCGCCCGCTCGGCGCGGGCTCGCGGCCCGGTCGGCGTGGTGATGTCGTCGAACGTGAGGTCCAGGTCAGGCTCGGCGTCGAGGCCCACTTCGACGTCCACCGGATGGTCGGCGATGGCGACCTCGCGCTGGACGCCGACGAATCCGTCCCAGACGTCCTCGACGTTGACCTGTGTCGATCGCTGGGAGTTCAACAGCCCTGTCCGCCGCTGGAGGATGTCGTCGATGTCCAGTCCCTGTCGGTACCAGTCGCCGGAAGTCGCAAAATCGGTCGGGTCGACTGCCCGGTCCATCGGCGAGAGAATGCCCGTCGAGACCTCCGGATACTGCATCCGTCCGACGAAGATCTCCGGCGATGTCGAGCCGAATAGTGAATCCCCCTGGACGACCCGCTCGAACTGCCGCTGGACGTCATCGAGGTAGTTCGTGATCTCGTAGGACTTCTGGCGGGCGAGGCGACGCCGTTCGGCCGCCTCGTCGCGTTCGAACTCCTCGAGGAACTCGTCGAGACGCATCTAGCCAATCATACGGAGGACGCCTGCATCAATGTGACTCCGGATGCCGTCGGGTGAGCGCAGGTGTCCATCGGTCTAGGGGGATTCGTACCCGTCAGGAAACGCCGTCGTGCCTAGCTGTGGATGCCCATCGCCTCGATCTGTTCCTGGTACCGGTTCCGGATCGTCACTTCGGTCACCTGGGCGACGTCGGCGACTTCCCGCTGAGTCTTCTTCTCGTTGCAGAGGAGGCTCGCGGCGTAGATCGCGGCCGCCGCGTAGCCGGTTGGAGACTTGCCGGACAGCAGTCCTTCTTCGGCGGTCGTCTCGATGATCTCGTTCGCCTTGGTCTGTACCTCCTCGGAGAGCATGAGTTCCGAGCAGAACCGCGGGACGTACTTCTTGGGATCGACCGGCTCCATCTCGAGGCCGAGCTCCTGGGAGATGTAGCGGTAGGTCCGCCCGATCTCCTTGCGCTCGACGCGCGAGACGTCCGAGATCTCTTCCAGGCTCCGTGGAATCCCCTCCTTGCGGCAGGCGGCATAGAGGGCGCTCGTCGCGACACCTTCGATCGAGCGGCCCCGAATGAGGTCGTCTTTGAGCGCTCGGCGATAGATGACGGAGGCGACTTCGCGGACCGATCGAGGCACCCCCAGGGCCGAGGCCATCCGGTCGATTTCGGAGAGGGCGAACTGCAGGTTCCGTTCGCCCGCGTCCTTTGTCCGGATGCGCTCTTGCCACTTTCGCAGCCGGTGCATCTGGCTGCGCTTCTTCGAGGAGATTGACCGTCCGTAGGCGTCCTTGTCTTTCCAGTCGATCGTCGTCGTGAGCCCCTTGTCGTGCATCGTCTGGGTCGTGGGGGCCCCGACTCTGGACTTCTCCTGGCGTTCCTGGTGGTTGAACGCCCGCCACTCCGGGCCCGGATCGATATTCCCCTCCTCGACGACCAGTCCGCAGTCGTCGCAGATCAGTTCTCCCCGATCAGAGCTCTTTATGAGGTTGTCAGATCCACATTCAGGACAGTCCCGCACCTCCTCGAGTTCGTCCTGCTCAGTTTCAGATTCGCGCTCAGGCTCGCGCTCCCGCTGACGGCTGGACCGTGTCATCGCATTTTTATAGTAGTATGATCGACGCCCTTAAACCCTTGGTTAAAAATCTTCTGGCCACATTGCCCCCCTGTCAGTTCGTCGGTGCCTACTGGTCTGTGGCACACGACACCGACGTGACCAGAACACGTAAGGGTGCCTACCGCGGACGCATCCGGCGATGCCCGTCGTCGAGTGTGACCCGGCTGCCGCCCGCGAACGATTGGGGGCCGCCGGCATCGAAACCACGGCCGGCAATACCGACCACGAGCGGTGGCGGGCGGAACACGCCGGGGGGACGGCCGTCGCCTACGACGACAAAGTGGTGGTGCAGGGGGCGACGCCCGAGCGGCTCGCAGCCCTCCTCCGGCCCGACGAGGGAGGGCACGTCTACGTCTACTTCGACGGGGCCGCCCGCGGCAATCCCGGACCGGCTGCGATCGGCTGGGTGCTGGTGTCCGCTGACGGTATCGTGACGGAAGGCGGCGAACAGATCGGCGAGACGACCAACAACCGCGCAGAATACGCGGCGTTGATACGGGCGCTCGAGGTCGCACGTGACCGGGGCTTCGACATCGTCGACGTGCGGGGCGACTCGGAACTCATCGTCCGACAAGTCCGCGGCGAGTACGAGACGAGGGATCCGGATCTGCGCGAGTGTCGCGTCCGGGTCCGGGAACTGCTGATGGCGTTTACCGACTGGTCACTCACCCACGTGCCCCGTGAGGCAAACGAACGCGCCGACAGACTCGCCAACGAGGCACTAGATCGGGGGCGCTAATGGCCGACGCCGAGGATGATCCCGGTGACATCCCGGAGACCGTGGTCGACGAGGCCGAGCGGCTGACACGGCTCGCGCGGAATGCCGTCGATCCTGCCGAAGCGACGGCGTACCGCGAGGAACGCGACGCGCTGCTGGCCGAGCACGGCTATACGGCTCGGATTCGTGATGACGACGACGGCGCGGTCCTCGTCTGCTACCCCGACGCGTGGGTCGACGACGGGACGGTGCAGGTGGAGCGCATCCAGGACGTCTCGCGGGGCGTCGAGCGGGCGATATCAGGCCCGGGGAGCCGACCGTGGGCGGCCGTCGCCGAGCACAACGATGCCCTCGCCGAAGCGGTCGCGAGGCAGCACGGCCAGCCACACGGCGACACTGCGGCGGCCCTGGCTGCGTTCGCCAACAACCACTACGCGAAGCAAGTCGAACGCCTGTCGGAGACCGAACTCGCGGAATTCTGCGAGGAGTATTTTCCACGGAATGCGTGGCCGAGTGAACGACAGCAAGAGCGGCTGCGTGAATCTATCGTCCTGACGTTCGAGACGGCTGGCGCGACGCCACCAGCCGCGCTCACCGATTGAGAGAGGGCCCACACGGCTGCCCCATCAATCAGGTTTCGAGGGGCTCCCAGCGTGCGAACGGGAACGCGAAGACGTGTTGACGTTCGCGGTCGAGCGGAACTACCCGACCCGATCAAGTCGCGCTTCGATGTCCGCCACCCGGTCGTCGTCGGCCGCGAGTTTCGAAAACGTCCACTCGAGTTGATCGAGGAGAGCCTGGTAGCCATCGTCCGTGAGGGCGTACTGGTTCGTCCGCTTGTCGAGAGCGGTCTTCTCGACGAGACCGAGGTCGACAAGATCGTCGAGATTGGGGTACAGTCGGCCGTGATTGACCTCCTCGCCGTAGTACGATTCGAGGTCCCGCTTGATGGCGAGGCCGTACCGGGGCTCCTCCGCGAGGATGGTGAGGACGTTTTGCTGGAAGGCAGTGAGCTCGGGGGCAATTCCAGGGCTAGCCGTGACAGTCTGTCCATCTGACATACCGTACGGCAGGCTGGGGACGTATATAACGCTTGTTAAATCCCGTAGTGAATCAGCCCTGTAATCGCCAGATATCGAATGGATCGGGAGATATGGTTACTAGCAGTCGTCCGTTCGACACAGTCCTGACGGGTAAACGACTGATCAAATGTTTTGTATATCCACAGTCGTTGGGTTGGCCCTGGGCGTGGGGAAGTCGGCTGGCTCGACGGCGGCGACCAGATCCGTGTTGTGTCCCTGCCAAGCAGACCGAAAGTAGTTTTTGGTCTGCTCGCGGATCGACTGGCAATGGTGAACCTCTGGACGGAACTCGAACCGGGCCCGAACCCGCCCGAGGAGATCTACGCCGTCGTGGAATGCCTGAAGGGCGAGCGCAACAAGTACGAGTACGACAAGGACATCCCGGGCGTCG
>CAYLJD010000035.1:0-22516 GCA_964383875.1 uncultured Halobacteriales archaeon | reverse complement strand
CTCGGCGTCCGGCCGGCAGACGACGGCGAGGGGTGTCTTCAGGACATTCACTGGGCCCACGGGGACTTCGGCTATTTCCCGACCTACTCGCTCGGGAGTGTCCTCGCGGCACAGCTCGCAGACGCGGCCGACGCGGATCTGGGGCTCGACGAGACGGTTCGTGCCGGCGAATTCGACCAGATCCGGGCGTGGCTCGGCGAGCGAGTCCACCGTCACGGGTGCCGGTACACGACGCCGGCGCTCATTAGCGAGGCCACCGGCGACTCGCTCAGCGCCGAGCCGTTTCTCGCCTACGCTCGCGATAAATACCGGGAGTTATACGGGCTTTCGTAAGTGGTCACGCGGGGTGATGACGAATCCGCCCCAGTCGGACGGACGGCGACCGGCCCGCTGGACCGGAACGACCCGTGTTCCGGCTCAGGCCGGCGATTGTGGGAGCTCCAGCCGGTAATTCGCTTCTTCGAGGTGGGCCTGGATGCGTTCTTCGTACCCGGCCGGGAGTTCGCCGCGGGGAACGAGCACGCGTTCGTCGTCGGCGAAATCACACTCGAGTGAGACCGTCGAGACATCCCCGTTTCCATTATCGATAACCAACTCGACGAGAAGCCCATTCGCATATCGGTGGTGCGTGATGGTCTCGAGGGCCATAGCGGACGTACTACACCATTTGGCCTCTTGAAAACCGGGGAGCATCTTCATATTTTGAAATAACCCCGACCAATGCGGGCCGAATTGACCTCAGTTGCGGGGCCCATCCCGCGAGTGGACCGTCGTTCTACCCGGACGGCTTTTCTCCCTCCCGGCTGTATGTCGGCGCATGGCCGGCCTCTCCGCCGCACAGCTCGACCGGTACGCCCGGCACGTCATCATGGACGATGTTGGGCCGGACGGCCAACTCGCCCTCCTCGAGAGCTCGGTGCTGGTCGTCGGGGCGGGCGGCCTCGGCTCGCCGGTCCTCCAGTACCTCGCGGCCGCCGGTGTCGGCCGCCTCGGCATCGCCGACGGCGACGACGTCGAACCCTCGAACCTCCAGCGGCAAGTGGTCCACGGGACGGACGACGTCGGTCGCGCAAAGGTCGACAGTGCTGCGGACGCCATGGCGGCACTGAATCCGGACGTGACGATCGATCGCTATCCGGAGCGCGTCACCGCCGAGACCGCGGCCGGGCTGGTGGCCGAGTACGACATCGTCGTCGACGCCTCCGACAACTTCCCAACGCGGTTTCTGCTCAACGACGCGTGCGTGCTCGAGAACATTCCACTCGTTCACGGGGCGATCTACCGATTCGAGGGGCAGGCCATGACGATCCCGGCGGGGGGTGGGCCCTGCTACCGGTGTCTCTTCCCAGAAGCGCCGCCGCCGGGGACGATTCCGGACTGTGCCGAAGCCGGCGTGCTCGGCGTCCTTCCGGGAACCATCGGCGCCGTCCAGGCCACCGAAGTGCTCAAACTGGTCTTGGACGTCGGTGACCCACTCGTCGGTCGGCTCCTCGTCTACGACGCTCGCGACCTGTCGACCGACACTGTCGACGTGCAATCGGATCCTGCGTGTGCCGTGTGTGGGGGCGAGCCGGCCATCGAGGCTGTCGCCGATGCCGAGTACGACGGGCGCTGTGCGTTGCCGGAGTGAGGCCCTCGCTCGGCCGCTGGTAGACGGACCTGCAGCGAGGTGTCCGGCTACGGTGGGCGGGTCCGGGCCGAAAGGCGGCGGACGGCCGCCGCCGGTGGTTCGTCGTGTTCGTCCGGGTGGAGGATCCCGGCCAGAAACTCCAAGGTCTCGACCAGCCTGGGGCCCGGTCGATTCACGTAGTGGTGGCCGTCGACGGCGTACACTGCGTCGGTTCGGACGGCGGTGAGTTCGTCCCAGCCGGGCCGCGTGGTGAGGTCCGTCCGGTTCGAGAGCGTCTGCGCCAGCGGGAATCCACACGGCGCGGCGATCAGCACGTCGGGATCGTGCGCGCGGATCGCCTCCCACTGTCGGGGCCGCGATCGCTCTCCTGGGGCCGCCAGTTCGTACCGCCCGCCGGCGAGCTGGACGAGTTCCGGGACCCAGTGCCCGGCGACCATGACCGGGCGAAGCCAGTCGAGGACGACGACCCGCGGCCGGTGGTCGGTGTCGGCGATCGAGGCCGACACCGCCTCGATGCGTGCCTCCACGTCGGCCCGAACCTCGGCGGCAGTCTCGGTGCGGTCGAGAGCTCGACCGATCCGGTCGATGTCTGCGAGGACGTCGTCCAGCGTGTGGGGATCGGTCGTCAGTACCGTACAGTCGAGGTCGAGCGCGTCCACGGCGTCGCGCACACGGACGTCATCGACGGCGCAGACGTCACAGATTCCCTGGGTGACGACGAGATCGGGATCGAGCGCGGCGAGGCGGTCCCGACGGATCTCGTAGACGCCACCGGCCGCGTCGGCTGCGCGGACCTGTCGATCGATGGCCTCGCTACTCGCGGTCGAATCCACGCTGGAGCGATTGACGGCAGGCAGGTCGCGGGCCGCGGGCGGGTGATCGCACTCGTGGGAGACACCGACGGGTTCGTGCCCGAGCGCGTAACAGATCTCCGTCGCCGACGGCAGCAACGAGACGACACGCATGGTGGCCGTTCGGCTGGACTGTCCTTAAGCGCTCCTCAGCAGATTGGTTTCGGATCGAGGCCCATAGCCTCGAGGCGCTCGACGTACGTGGCGTAGGCCGCCTCAATCACAGCCCCCGCGGCCGCCACAGCGGCGTCCTCGGCGGTGGCCGCCGTGGCTCGGTCCGCAACGGTATCCCGGTGTGTCTGGTGGAGGTCGGCGATCTCCGTTCGAACCGTGCGCAGCGCGTCGGCCGTCGCTGGGTCGGCTTCGTTGACGAAGAAGTTCACCGCCTGCAGACACAATGGATCCAGGACGAGAGGGAGCCCGACGATGCCGGCGGCCGCACGCGAGAGGTCGCCGTCGGGATCGCCGAGTGGATCCGGAATAACGTTCGAGGGCTCCGCGGGGTCCAGCTCGTCGTGGTCGTCCAGGAGGGCCTGCAGTCGGTCCCCGCCATCGGCGAGCGCGTCAGCGATGGCGGGATCGTCCGCGGTGTCCGCCCAGTCGGCGAGCCGGCGCTGGCCGGCCGCGATCGTCCCGGCGAGTACCCCCAGAACTGCGTCGGCGTCGAGGGTCGCGTCGGTGGCGGCCAACAGGGCCTTGTCGGAGCCGAGGCGCGAGAGGGCTGTCTCGTGCTCGTCACGGACCCGTTCGATGAGCGTGGCGCCGTCCATGAGACGGATTACGTCGAGGAGCCCCTTAGCCTCCCCGCCGGCGCGTCGAGCCGGCCACGCAACTTATGGCCGTCTTCGCCCTCTCACTCGTATGGTCGACCGCGAGCATCCGTCGCCACCCGTCGACCCCGGGTCGATCTCCGCCGCGGAGTTGAAACGGCGTCTCGATGCCGGCGAGCGGGTTCGCATTCTGGATCTTCGCAACCGTGACGAGACGGAGGCGTGGCAGATCGACGGCCCGTCGGTCACCGTTACACAGGTGCCGCTCTCCCGGTTTCTCCAGGCGCAGGTGACCGATGGCGTCTCGGACCTTGCGTCGGACATCGCGGGCCAGGGCCCGATCACGGCCGTGTGTGCGGAGGGCGAAGCGAGTCGGTATGCCGCCGGACTGCTCGTCGACGCCGGCATCGACGCCCACAACCTCGCGGATGGGATGGCGGGGTGGGCACGCCTCTACGAGGCACACAGGATCGAGACCGACCCGACCGTCGTGCAGTACCACCGTCCGTCGAGCGGGTGTCTCGCCTACCTCGTCCGCTCCGGCGGCGAGGCGGCCGTGATCGATCCGTTACGAGCGTTCACTGCCCGATACGTCGAGGACGTGGGTGCGGCCACCGCGACGCTCGTCGCCGTCGTCGACACGCACGTCCACGCCGATCACGTCAGCGGGCTGCGGCCGGTGGCTGCCGCCTCCCGGGCCCGTCGGATCGTTCCGGCGGGGGCCGTCGATCGTGGGATCACTTTCGACGTCGAGACCGTCGCCGATGGTGAGACCATTCCCATCGGCGACACCGCGCTCCGCGCCGTCGAGCTCCCGGGGCACACGACTGACATGACAGGCATCGCTGTCGGCGACGTCCTCCTGACGGGCGACTCCCTCTTCCTCGACGGCGTGGCACGGCCGGACCTCCAGGTGGCTGCCGGTGCCGATCCCGAGTCACTCGCCCGGCGGCTCTATCGGACGCTGACCGACCGACTCGCAGCGATTCCGGATGGGACGCTCATCGCTCCTGGCCACACACACGGAGTGGCACCAGGCGGCGCGCCATACACGGCAACGCTGGGGACGCTGCGCGACAGTCTGCCGGTGTTCGAGATGGACGAATCGGCATTCGTGCGGCACGTGACCGCCGACCTCCCGCCGCCGCCCGCGAACGCCGAGCGGATCATCGACATCAATCTGGGTGCCGAGGGGGTCGACGACGAAACCGCCTTCGAGCTGGAGCTGGGTCCCAACAACTGCGCTGTCACCGTGTCGGGGTGACGCGCTCGCGACGACACGTCAGAACGGGAGGTATCGACGGAACTCCTCGATGACGCTTCGCTGGTCGTCCGGTGTGTCCCTGCCGACCACGTTCTCGTCCGGACGGATCAGCGTTCGGTCACCGTCGTCGGTGACGTCGATCAGATCGTCGTCCTTGAGATCGGCGAGTGCACGCTCCAGGCCGTCGATATCAGCCTCGACTCGCGTCCGGAGTTCGAATACCGTCATCCCCTCTTCCGAGCGATCGGCGAGGGCGTCCAAGACGGCCACTTGGGTGTCCGCTCGGTCCCGGTACTCCGGCTTCGCCCGCATGGAAACGGATACGACCTCACCGGTCTTACCGTTATGGATTATTCCCCACAGGGGCCTGCCCGTACCGTCAATCGTGTGGGGGGAGCAGCACCTCGCTGTCACAGGGATCACGTGGAGCAGTACGCTTATGTGCTGGAGGCGGGGTAGTTGTGGCAATGAGTCTCACGTGTACCGTCCTCGGGCACCAGTTCGGGGAGGTGGACGTCGAACGATCGCGCGAGGAGGAGGGGAGCGAGGTGGTCTCGACAGTCCGGGAGGTGGAGACGTGCCGACGATGCGGCCATGAACGGATCGTCTCCGAGAACAAGGAGGTCACGACGCGCACCACCGAAGGAGGTGCTGCAGACGAGGCGTCCGGGTCCGGGGCGGCCGCCACGGCCAGTTCGGAGTCCGGCGATGAAGCGGTGACCGGAGGCGCACCAGAGGTGGCTACCGGCGAGAAGCCGGTGGTGCCTGACGCAGAGACCGGAGAGCAGGCGACCGCCATGGAGATGGAACCCGACGAGTCCGGGCGGGACGACGGCGTCATTCTGGACGAGCCGCCCGACCGGGATCCGGGTGCCTGGCCGGAGGAACCCGAGACGAACGAACCCGACTGGCGGCCCCAGACGGACCCCACCTCGGCTGAACCGGACCTCGAGGCGACCGGGGACGCGGTGGCCGTGCCCGACGGACAGTTCTACTGTGGCGAATGCGGATTTACGACGCCGGTCCGGTCGTCGTCCCTCCGCGAGGGCGACTTCTGTCCGGACTGTCACACGGGGTCGCTCGTCCACCAGACTGACTCGGGGTAACTGCTTCCACGACCCGCTGATCGCTGGCTCGAAAAACGTAAGCCGCCGCCTCGCAAACCGCCGTCCATGCGTGAATACAAGATGCGCCGGGGCGAACACCTCGACGACCGCGTCGACGACGTGGCGGCTTTTGTCGAGGAGTATTTCGGTCCGGTTTCGACGACGGAGCCGTACAAGGACAGTGAGCTCTACGTGGTCGACGAGCCGGAGAACCCGGTGTTTCAGCGGGTCACCGCAGGTGCCGTCAGGTACGATGGCAAGAAAGACACGTTCGCCCTCGAAATCGAGGAACGCCCGGCCAAGGAAGTCATCGAGGCCGGACACGTCGATGCCGCCGAAGACGCCGTGTCGACGAAAAACGAGTTCCTCCAGGCGGCGACCGGCCGCGACGCCAAGTCCCGCCGAGAGTCGATGAAACGAGACGTCGAGGACGACGCGGAAGCGCCCGACAACGTGTAACGTAGCGGTGTGGGCACCCCCTGCAGGGAGCCGGCATGGCTTCGTGGAGGGACGCGGGCCAGCCCGACGCATACCACCTCGAGTCCCGTCTCTGCGGGTGGTTCGGTGTGAGGTGTGTGGCGAAAATATCGTCCGAGGCGGGGCCGTCGAGCGACAGCCGATGCCGACCAGGCTCGCCGATCCGGGCTACCGGCCGAGTCGCTCGCGGTCGATGCCGACGCCGGCGGGCGTAATGATCAGCTGATCGTCGTCCTTCTGGACGATGTCGCCGCCGACCTCGCGGGCAACCTGTTTGAGTTCGTCGCTGATGTGTTCCATCGTCCGGTCCTGCGTGGTGTGGCGGGTGATATCCGCCACGACGATGTCGCCATCGTAGACGGCGTCTTTGATGTCGATGACGTCTTGCTTGTCGCCGATGTTTGCGATCCGCACCTGTTGCGTCGCTTCGATACCGTTCGTCTCCAAGTCGCCGGCGTCGAGCTCGACGTAGTCCTCGGTTTTCCTGGTCCCGCCCGCCTCGCCGAAAATCTTGCTCATGAGGCCCATAGCGGTTATCCCGACCGCTGACGGTTTAGCCTTTACGTCAGACGGACAGTTCGTAGAGGTCGTCGCCGACGTGATGCACCGAGTCGACCACCTTGCCTTGGTCACCGAGCAGGTCGGCCGCAGCTTCGCGCGCGCTCCCAATGGCCAGGGCTTTTCGGTGGTTCTCCTCGACGACCACGACGAGGTCGCCGGCCTCGATAGCGTCGTGCGCTTCCACGATTCCGGGACGCATCACGTCAGCCCCGTCGGACACAAACTGGATCGCACCCGCATCGACAGTGACAACGCGTTTTTCGGGCGGATGGGCGTTTGCGCCACGGACCGTCAGAAACGGCTCGCCATCCACATAGAACACGATCGGCGCCTCGTCGACGAGGACGACCTCCCAGTCCGCGTCCTCGAACTCGATCCGCTCGAAGGTATCCGCCTCGAGGGTGACGCCGAGTTGGCGAGCGAGCGCAGTCTCGATGGCCTCGATGGCGTCCGACCGGAGGTGGTGGCGAGATTTGACGTCCATGGTCGCGCTACCGTGGGGCGTGCGGATAAGCAATACACATTCCAGTCTCACTCGGGTCCGACGATCACGGCGACCGTTCGGATCGTCTCAGAACGCCCGGCCGATGTCCGATTCGTGATCGCCGACGTGTCGGAGGATACCGATGCACGCCGGACCGCCGTCGTACTCGATTGCCCCGCCGTGGATTTCGATGTCGAGTTCTGTCTCGTCGCTCCGTTGGCCGGTAAACTGATACTGGAACGTCTCCGTGGGCGTCTCCTCGTGCTCGATGAGTTCTGCGGTGACGAGGTCGTGGTCGCGTTCCGTGACGATGGTCAGTGGCGACTGGCCGATGAGTTCGGTCTGGCCGTACTCGAAGATGTCGGCCAGCTTCTCGTTGACGTAGACGAATTCGCCATCCTGGACGATGAAGACGCCTGCGAGTTCCTGCTCGACGAGGCGCTGGTACCACGAGAGGGCGTTCCAGAACTGCTGTTGGGTCCGGTACTGTTCGACCGCATTCTCGACGCGGTTCGCGAGGACCTCGTACTGGTCCGAGCGGGCCCCCTTCTGCATGTAATCGGTGACGTCGGCGGCGATCGCCTTGCTGGCGATCTCCTCGCTGCCCTTGCCGGTAAAGAGAATGAACGGCAGGTCGGGATACCGTTCGCGAACGATCTGGAGAAACTCGAGACCGTCGGTGTTGGGCATCTCGTAATCACTCACGATGCAGTCGACATCTTCGTCGCCGAGTCGGTCGAGGGCGGCAACGACCGACGTCTCCGAGAGGACAGTGAAATCCTCGTTGATCCGCTCGAGGAAGAGTTGTGTCACCTCGACGATCTCCGGATCGTCGTCCACGTGGAGGACTCGCACGGGGTCCGTCTCCTTGCCGAGGTTCGCCGGGGCGGGAATCTCGATGAGTTCCTCCTCGGGTTGTTCGGTGATACCACCCCTGATGAGTGGGGTACTTTCGCGTGCGACGCGCGGACTGCCGCGGAGAGCACTCCGCGGTATCCTGATCGGTTTTAGCGGATCGTTGTCGGATGTGCCTGCGGTCATTGGCATTCCACTCCGTCCCATGGTGTCCGAGTTACGCGCCTGTCGGTGACTGCCGGTCCTTCGTGGTTGCTGGGAGTCCAGGCAGCGATGGTGACTCGTCGATCGGCCGGATCTGCGCTTGGATTCCCCCCGGTGGCTCCGATGCCCCAGGTGACCCGCCGGAAGGGCGCAGCCGGTGCGACACGTTCGTCGGCCATATTGACGCTTCTAACCCCCATTTCGAGTCCAACGGCATAACAATGTTGCACGACGGGCCCATCGCCGTGAGCCTCTTCGACTTTCAGCAAGGGCTTAAATTTTATTATGCCACTCTTCGAGAGAAGCCCGACGCGTGTCTCGACCGGTGTTCAATGAAGCCTCGGGGGGTCCGACACCGGGACGGTTGACCCTGTCCGTTCCGATTCACCCACAGCGGAGCCAGGCGCCGCCGTTTGTCGGTGAATAGACCGGTGACGTCCGGCAATTCGGCCCACCAGGGAATATATCTTCTCTGATAAAGATTAGTTAATATATGTAAGAAATTATAAGAAACATTTTATATTGGTGAGTCTGAAAGGTCGGGTGCACCATGCAAGACTCAGACATCGCGACGTACCTTCGCGAGCACCCCCGACTGATGGGCGTCCTGTTCACGACGATGCTGCTGTTGTCCCAGGCTGGGACTGCCGCTGCCGGCTACGGCTTCTCGATCTAACCCGACGCAGTCGTCCGCCGCCCATTTTCAGCCCAGCTCGCCACCCAGAGCCGTCCATCTGCCGTTGTGTGTCACCGAATCGACGTCTGGATGACCGGATCCAGCGTTCTAGGACAACTCGAACACGCGCGGACGTTGCGTCTTTGCGCTCGATTCAGCAGCTGGCAGGGCCGGCTTTTGCTGCCAGATGTGGCGCGTTCATCGCTCCGGGTGGGAGCTGACGAGGGCCCCACACGGGCTTTCCAAATGGGCCAGTCGACCTGTTCACTCCGAGAACCGCGCTAAATCAATAGACCCCGCCAGGTCCAATTCGCCGTCGATCCGAATTGGCGCGTCTTCCATCTCCACGAATTCGGATAGCTCCGCTGTCGAGAGAGTAAACGGGCCGATCCGGCCAGAACTCAGGAAGAACTCGTCGTTATCATCGAGGTGGGGCCAGAATATCGTTCCCAGGCTGTTGACGTCCGAGACGTACGTCTCCATCTCGATTTCGAACTGGCCGTTGTCCAGAGGCGTGACGTCGAGGAGACAGGCGGTCCCGCTCGCTGGCTGGGCGACGGTCATACTGCCGTCGCCGACGACGATATACTGGCCGCCGAGGACGCTCTCTTCTTTCGCGATAGTCAACGCGGCTCGCAGTGGGAATCCGCTGTTGAGCAACCGGGCGACCGATTCACCGATCCGGACGGCGCCTTCGTTGATGACGTCGTTCAGGGTGACGATCCCGCCGACGGCGCCGGCCTCGATCAACCCCAAACCCTGGTCGTATGAGTTGCACGCGTTCAGGAGGAACGCTTCGACGCCGGCACGTTCGAGCGTCGTCACGTCGAGCTTGCCGTCGGTACACTCGAACCCATCCCGTTCGGTGTGACCGATGTAGTGGAGGAACGCGGTATCTCGGTGGAGGACCTCCCGGAGTCCGTCCGTCGTGAGGTCCCGGTGGACGGTCACGTCGAACGGAAGGGCCTCCCGGTTCCCGTAGGCCCGATCTACGAGGTCCTGTTCTTCTTCCATTCGGGGGTCGTTCAGGACGATGGTGATCGAGATGTCGCCGTCAGTGGGCTCACGATCGATCCGGTTGTCGAACGCCTCTCGCGTGAGCTTACTCGCACCGATCGGGATCTCCTCGCCGATCCAGGCCTGCTCGAGCGAGCCGGAGGTCTCGGGTTCCACGTAGCTCTTGGTGGCGGCGTCGGCCTCGCCACTCGCAGACCGTGTGAATACGTCGCCTCTAGCCAATCCCTCGGTCGGGCCGGCGGCCGGGGCGGTGACCTGGGAGGCGCTCGGGGTTCGCACGATCGCCAGATCGTCAACGACGAACGGGAGTTGTTCGATCGTCGTCGGGTCGGGTTCGACGTGCGTCGTCAGGCGCCAGTCCGGGATTTGATCCTCGAGAACCTCGTACGGCACCTCGAGGTAGGCCGCCACTTGGTCCGCTAGGGATTGCTCGTACAGCGTGGCAAAATCGAGATCGACCCGTGGCTCGATCTCGTTTCGCTCCCGGAGATCGACGTCGTATATTCCCTCCGTTCGCGTGACGCAATCGAGGAAAAACACCTGCTTGAGGGTCCGCTCGACCGTCGTTTCGAAGTCGTGGGTTCCGGCGAGCGGATACTCGAACCCGTGATCCGTTCTGAGCGTCGGGACCGGTCCCGGTTCGATGTCGGCGGCGAGGTAGTACGCGAGCGGTGCGGCCACGAAGATCGCCTCGTGGCGGGCCGGCAATTCGAGCGTGACCCCGGTCTCCGGGCGATCGAGCCCCGATGGGATGTCGAGCTGCTCGCCGAGTTCCACCGCTGGCGGATGGCCTCTGAGCCACCCGAAGGCCCGATCCGGCGTCGTCGTCTTCAAGGACGAACTGAACGTTTCCACTGCTGCCATCATGTTGACCGGATCCTCGGTCGTCGTGACCGTCGCGGCCGGTCGGTCGTGGGTGGACCGTGCCCCGATCAACGTTTCCGTTGGCCGATCGAATTTGATTCGCTTGGCCATGGCGTCGATGCTGATCTCGATCGCGCTCTCGACTTTCACGAACGATCGGGACTGGCCGAGGATCTCGAGGCTGTAGGACCCCTCCGGAAGGGACTCCTCCTCAAACAGTTCCACCTGGCCGATGATCTCTCCGGCGTCGTCGCGTACCTGGACGGCACCGCCGCCCGTCGGGATTACCACGTGTTCGGTCTCGACGCTGACGGCCCGATCGACCGGCAACTGGAACGCGGCCGGATCGACTTCCGTCGGAGACGTGGGCCCACTGGTTCGGATCTCACAGCGGTGGCGCTCGATCCGATCGACGATCTCGAAGCCCGGGTGATCGTCGAGCGGCTCGAACGCGAGCGGCGTGTCCAAATCGGTCATCGGCAGAGGCTATCGTGCGCCCGGTAGCACGTTGGCACGAAAAAAGGTACCGGCACCCGTGCGGGAGCCCGTCGATGGCGATTACGGCCGAGGAAGACCCGCTGAGGGGCTTTGCGAAGTGCTACAGCCGGCGGTCGTCGGCACCACTCCGGTGACCGACTTGTCGAGGAGTGTCGCCGTCACAGCTCGAGCCAGACTCCTCGTTCGCTGTCGGAGAGATCTCCGATGCGCCCACCGGTGGCGACACGACTAACACGGGGCTCGCCGTACCCCGCCGCATGACTGACCAGGACGCCCAGGCCGCCGCCGGGACCCCCGAGGGACAGGGTCCGGTGGAGATCGACGCGGAGCTGGACCGCCACCTCGCGAACACCCGCGAGGAACTCTGCGAGAAGTTCGAGATTCCCGACGAGTTCCCCGCCGAGGTGATCGACGAGGCCAGCGAACGCACCGAGGGTGTGACACAGGAGATCGCCGATGAAATCGACGAGCGTCGCGACCTCCGCGATTTGACGACGTGGACGACGGATCCCGTCGATGCCCGCGATTTCGACGACGCCATCTCCGTCCAGCATCGGGACGGCGAGTACGTCCTCTGGGTGCACATCGCCGACGTGACCCACTACGTGACACCGGAGACCGCGATGTGGGACGCGGCGCGACGGCGCGGGAACACGGTCTACTTGCCGGGATACACCATCCACATGCTGCCGCCGATCCTGGCAGAAACGGTCTGCTCGCTCGTCCCCGACGAGGACCGGCTGGCCCACACCGTCGAGATGCACCTCGATCCCGACGATCTCGGCTACGAATCGATCGATATCTACAAATCCGTCGTCCGGAGCGATGCCCGATTGACCTATACCGACGCCGAACGACTGCTCGACGACCCGGCATCCGCCGCCGATCACCTCGAGGACCCAGCCGTCGATCTGGGGGAGAAGTGCGAGATGGTCTGGGAACTCGCCGACCGGATGCACGAACAGCGCAAGGCGGACGGGTCGCTGGTGCTGAACCCGCGCCGGGACCGCGCTCACACCATCGTCGAGGAGTGTATGCTCAAGGCCAACAAGGCAGTCACGCACGAGCTGATGTGGGACCGCGGGGTCGAGGCGATGTACCGCGTCCACCCCCAACCGAGCCCGGAGGAGTGGAACGAGGCACTCCAGGAGATTCAGGAGCTGGATGGCGTCTCGGTGCCCGGCGAAGCCTGGGACGACCCCCGGAAGGCGGTCAACGCCACCCTCGAGCAGGCCCCGGAGCGCCAGCTCGGGAAGATCCAGTGGGCGGTGATGAAGGTGATGCCCCGCGCGAAGTACATGAACGACCCGTTCGGCGGCCACCACGCGCTCAACTTCGAGATCTACGGCCACTTCACCTCGCCAATTCGGCGCCTCTCGGACCTCGTCAACCACTGGATCGTGGCCTCGAACGAGGTCCCGGCGGACCTGGTCGCGCTGTGCGATCACGCGTCAGACCGCCAGAAGGCAGCCGAGTCGTGCGAACGCGAGTACCGACAGTTCCTCGAGGAGGTGGGGCTCGATCCGGACGCGGTCAACAACCGCGGGATCGAGGTCGTCGACGACGACGGACCGGAGTCGCCCTAGCGAGCTGACGCCCCCCTGGCCGGCAGCCCGTACCGCCCGAGGAAATCGAGGACGGCATCCTCGAACGCGTCGTTCGACACTGTCGTGAGATGGTCGGTGCCCGGGATGACGGCGGATTCCGCGTTCCCAAAGGCCGCGGCCAGTTCCTGGGGGTCGCCGACGCGTTCGTCGTCTTCGCCGGTCGCGACGAGCACTGGGGTGTCGATGGCGGCGAGATCTCCCTCGGACGGGGATGTCGTGTGCGCCCGAATGACTGCTGCCAACGCGTCGAGGTTGTTATCGTTCTCTTCGGCGAACAGTCTGAAAGCCCGCCCGACCTCCGACTGGACATCTCCGACGTCATCGGCCTCGAGGGCGCTGGCGATGGTCTCCCGACCATCGCGATCCGACGTGAACGCGGCACCCACCCCACCCAGGACGGCCGCGTTGAGCCGCTCCGAGTGGGACTGGAGCAGTTCGATCGTGATTCTGCCGCCCATCGAATAGCCGAAGACGTCCACGATGGACACGTCCAGGTGGTCGAGCAAGGCGATGGCGTCGGCGGCCATCGTCGGGACGCTGTACGCTGACGGATCGTGCGGTTTGCCACTCTCGCCGTGCCCCCGGTTGTCCAGGGCGATGACTCGCCGGCCGGTATTTCGTAACGTGTCGTACCAGCCCTGGTCGTCCCAATTGTTCGCGCGGCTGGAGGCAAAGCCGTGTATGAGGAGGATCGGGTCGCCGGCCTCGGCCTGGTGGTCGTCGTACACGATCCGGATGCTGTCTGACTCGAAGGCGTGCCCGCGTGGCATCGTACGGCCGCGATTTCGGGGGAGTGGACTTAACAGATGGGGCGACTGGTTATTTCCCGCGGCCCTTGCCACCGTGGACGCTTGGCCGGGTGTGCTCGGTCCCTTTACCCTTTTTCGTGAGCCCGCGGTTGCGTGTCCCGGCACTCGTCAGGCCTCGGAGAGCCCGCCCAGCCTGGCCGTCGTCGCAAATCCATCCCAGGTCGTCGTCGGTCTCGATTGCCGGGTGGTTTGGGTCGACGAGAATGACCTCGTGCCACTTCTGGCTCCCGTCCTCGCCGACCGGATAGCTGTTGAGCACCCGGAGGTTGGGGTAGACCCGCGTGGCGCGTTCCTCGGCGACGCGCTGAATGTTCTTGCGCCGGGTGATCCGGGTGACCCCCTGGCGCTTCGATCGCCGGCCCGCGCGGAAGCGCTGCTTGCGGGCCCCGCCTTTGCGGACGCTGACGCGCGCGACCACGACCCCTTGCTTGGCTTTGTAGCCCAACGAACGGGCGCGGTCGAGACGCGTGGGTCGGTCGATGCGCTCGACGGCCCCTTCCTCGCGCCAGTCCTGCATGCGCTGCCACTGGAGCTCTGCGACTTTCCCGTCGTCCGGGTCCTTCCAGGCGTCTCGGATGTGCGAGTAAACACTTCGTGCCATAGCTGACAACGGGCCTTTGGTGGTTCAAACCGGCTTGGCGGCGGTCGCCTCCGGAGGACACTGCCTCCCGCGGTTCACATCCCGACCTGCACAGGCAGGCGCCCGCTGGTGCCCGTTCCGCCAGCGAGTTGGGCTCCCTACCCGATAAACCGGTAAAAGCGTGTCGAACCTAGGTCCGCGCGCCGTGTTCGTCGATCTCGCCGTTGACCATTCGCGTCGAGGAGATCCGTTCGCCATCGGCGGCTCTGACGTACGGGACGACGAAGCCCTCGATCGCGTCGAGGCCAGCCCTGACTCGCCGTCGGTTGATCTCTGCGATCTCGCCGCAGGTCTCCGGTGAGACGACCAACGCGTCGATCGACGGATCGTCCGACGCGATGCCGTACCGGTCGGTGAGGCGCTCGATGTCCATCGATCTGTCCCACTGATCGATGGCTGCGATCTCGGCGCTGACGCGGTCACGACGCTCGGTGAAAGACGGGACCGGCCGGGGCTCTTTGCGGGTCTCCTGGGCGAGGTCGTCGCTCGTGATCGCGACAACCACACCCTCATCACCCTGTTCCAGGGCTTTCCGGAACAGCGCCCGGTGTCCGTCGTGGATCGGCCCGAAGGTTCCCGCGACCGCGACGCGCATGATTCGGGTTCAGACGCCCAGGCCCTTAAGCTGGTAGCCGAGATCCCCGGTGAGCAATGGGTGGCCGCTCACGGACGCGGGGCTGGTTTCCTGCAGCGAGATACGGTTTATCAGCGGCACTAGTCGTCTGGGGAGCCTGCCGTGGACCGGACGGTGTGGCCGCCAGATCTCGCGTCTTGGGGTCTGGCGGGGGATTCTCTTCTCTGCTCGGCATTCGGGGTACTTTTCCGCGATTCAGGTGGGGCCAGCGGCAGGGTCGATGGATTCGGTTCGCACAGTGGCTCGGTATCGTGGTCCTTCTGGGTGGGAAATCCCGACTGACTCCAGTGCTCTGAGGCGTCTCGGACTGTGTTTCGGATACGGTGGATCGGACGTCTCCTTGGTTGGAGGAGTACAACGGCCCACCGTTCCCCGACTGATCTCTTGGATTGGCAGACAGTCGGTGGTGTGGACACAGCCATCAATTCCACAGTAAATCGGCGACTTCCGTACCTGCCACGTTCAGCGGGGACCGATACAGTCGCGCTGCCGCCGGAATCGTCTTCGGGACCGCGTGAAGGGTCATAGTCGCGAGGAGCGACCGTCGTGATGGACGCCACTCACGCACCCGGCGGAGCAGGCGGTGCTACCATTTCATATCGCGACATACAGTTGATAGATAACGGGGCTCGTGTCTTTAACCCGGGGCGGGCGATGGCGTAGAGGGGTTCCTCACTCGTCGACGAACGCGGCCGCGGTGTCGAAATTCCCGGCCCGGATGTCTTCAGCGAGTGCCACGGCGTCCACCGACCCCACCTGACCCGGATATTTTCGCTGGAAGTACCCGACGAGGTTGCCGACGTCCCGTTCGAGGAGCTCGTGTGCGTTCTCGTGGTCGGTGGGGACCGCTTGCGGCCAGTCGAAGATTACCACCGTTTCCTCCGTCACGAAGACGTTATACTCGCTCATATCGGCGTGGACGTACCCCTCGCGGAACGCAGACGCGACTTCCTCGAGGATCAAGTCCAGAATCGGCCACACTTGGTCGTCCGTGAGTTTCGTCCGGGCGAGTTCGACTCCGTCGATGCGTTCCATGATGAGTGCGTGGCGGTTCTGGTCGATCGGTTGTGGCACCGAAACGGACGGATAGACGGTCTCGAGGGCCGCGTATTCACGCTCGGCCGCTTTGCGAGCGGTGTACATCCACGAGACGTGCTCGTGGTCGGCGGTGTATTCCCGTTCCTTGTTGACTTCCCGGAAGTTCGTGTATCCTTCTCGGTGGAATTTCAGGGCGAGTGGCTTGTACGATCGGACCTCGTAGACGTCACTCTCTTTCCCCACGCCGAGCGGGGCACCCATGCCGTCGACTGTGTCGCGCTCGACAAACGTGTGCAGCGCAAGCGCGTCGTAGCCCTCGAAGGTCAGTCGAAACCCCTCGTACTGGATGGTCTTTCGTTCCAGGAGCCCGCACCGTTCGCACCGGTCCAGTCGGTAATCGACATCCTCGGCCGTGAGGCCGGTGAACTCCGGCAGTTTCTCCCGGTCGACCCACTTCGAGAACCGCATCCCCTGTTCGAGTCCGGAGAGGAGGTAGAAATCCGCCGGCTCGAGTTCTGCCATGTCGGCGGCGACGTTCCGGACCATGAGCGTGCAGTATGCGGTCGACTGGGAAAAACGCCGCGCGTCGCCGAGTTCACCGGTTGATGAATCGCGTGCCGCTATACGGAATGGTGGTGATCGTCGCCGATGGGAGGTGAACCAGGCTAGGGTGCCAGCGTCTCGACGGTCAGATCGACGATGTCGGGGTCTGTGCCCGCCGGAACGACCACGATGGCCTCGTCGATCACCGAGCGGGATTCGAGGTCGGCGAGTTGCGATCGTGCCTCGTCTGGCTCGCCGGCGATGCCGAGACGGGCCACCATCTCGTCCGTGACTGCCTCACGAGCGGCCCCGCGGTCGCCATCGCTCCACGCACCCGCGATTGCGTCTGCCGCCTCGGGAAACGTCTCGGCCACTGCACGGCGGTACCCTTCCCCGCTTCCGACGTAGTACGCCACGTGGCCTCGAACCGTCGCCCGGGCTTCGTCGCCGTCCTCGCTGACGGCCGACGGGACGTACGGGGCGACGCGAATGTCGGCCGGGTCGCGGTCGGCGTCAGTTGCCGCCTCCGCGATGGTCTCGAACGCCGAATCCAACCGATCCCACGGGATGTTGTGCGGAATCCAGCCGTCGGCGGTCCGACCGGTGGCGCGCCGCGTCGCCGCGCCGAGCGCCGCCGTGTACACTGGCACGTCGGTCTTGAGCCCGGGGAAGTCGGCGACCGAGAAGCGTTCGCCATCGTACGACACTCGATCGTCATCGTGCAGAAACTGACGCGCCAGTGCGGCCGTCTCGTGGAGCTGGCGGGCCGGATTGTCGAAGGAGGCGCCGTGCAAATCCTCGACCGCCTTGCGCGTGCTCGTGCCGAGCCCGAGCCGCACCCGGCCGTCGCTGGCATCGTCGAGCGTGGCCGCCGCCTGCGCGAGGGTCGCCGGCGACCGGCCGTAGACGTTGGCGATCGCCGTGCCGAGTTCGATCGAGTCTGTCGCGGCGGCCGCGCGGGTCAGGCTGACGAAGACGTCACGGCCCCAGAGCTCACCGCTCCAGAGTGCGTCGTAGCCGAGTCGTTCGGCGCGGTCGGCGAATTCGGGGACGGTGGTGTCGGCGAACGGAACCAGGAGTGCTCTCGACATGGCCGTCACGACGACAGCCGGCGACATAAATCGGCCGAAAGCCACAACCGCTATGGCCCGCCATAGCGTTACTCTCGCCATGACCGATCTGGCCCAGCACGACTGGCGGCTCATTCCCGAGGACGTCCGTCGGGGCCCGATCCAGATGGCTCTCGACGAGGTCGCCGCCGAGACGGCGGCGGCCGGCGGGCCCCGAACGGTCCGGGTGTACACCTGGGAGCCCGGCACCCTCTCACTCGGCTATACCCAGGATCCGGCGACGGTCGATTGGGGGGCTTGCGAGCGCGCGGGGATTCCGGTCGTCCGCCGCCAGACCGGCGGTGGTGGGATCTACCACGACCGGGACGGCGACGTCTCCTATTCGGTCGTGGCGCCGGCGGCCGAGTTGCCCGGCAACCTCCAGGCGTGTTACGAGCTCCTGTGCGAACCGCTTTTCGACGCCCTCGCGGATCTCGGCGTGGTGGCGAACTTCGCAGAGACGGCCAAATCAGCCGTCTATAAACCCGCGTGCTACCTCCGGGCCGTCGACCCGGCTCACGACGTTGTCGGTCCGGGCGGCCGCAAGCTCAGCGGCAACGCCCAGTATCGGCGCCGGGAGAGCATTGTCCAGCACGGCTCGCTCACGCACCGGCGGGCGGTGGATCGACACCTCGCGGTCTTCGCGGCCGATATCGATCCCGACACGTTCCGGTCACGCGTCACGTCCGTCCACGAGCAGGTCGGATGCGACCGGGCGGCCACCGTGGCCGCGCTAGAAGACGCCTTCGCGGACTGGGCTGACGCCGACATCGGTTCCTGGCAACCTGCCGAACTCGACCGGGCGAGGGAGCTCGTCGAGCGGAAGTACGGGACCGATGCGTGGACACAGGGAGAGGGACGCGGAGAGGGCACGACGCGCCGAACGAGCGGTCTCGGCACGGAGTGACCGGCGTGCGGGGCCGACGAGTCCCGAGAACTCGCCGACCACCCTGGGGTGGATCGGGCGTCACGGTGTTTTTCTACGCGACGCCGTAACCGAGCCCGTGGGACAGTTCACGGCCGAATACCTGGCAGCAACCCGCGAGGGCATGTGGGCTGATTCTCGGGAGGCCCTCGCGCCACTCGCGCTCGAGACGCGCGACCGGATCCTGGATGTCGGTGCCGGGACCGGTGCCCTCACGCGCGTCCTCCGCGAGGAGTGTTCGGGCCAGGTTGTGGCGCTGGACGCGGATCCCTCGCTGCTCGGGGCGGTCGCCCCGCCGCGAGTGCTCGGGGACGCCGGCCGGCTCCCGTTCCGTGACCGGACGGTTTCGCTCGTCGTCTGCCAGGCGTTGCTCGTGAACGTGCCGGATCCCGAGGCCCTGGTCGCGGAATTCGCGCGCGTTACCACGGACGCGGTCGCAGCCATCGAGCCCGACAACAGTGAAGTGACCCTCGAGTCGACGGTCCCCGCAGAGCCATATCTCGCCCGGCGAGCCCGCTCGTGGTATCTCGACGGCGTCCAGACCGACGCGACACTGGGCGCGACACGTGACGTCTTCGAAGCGGCCGGGCTGGCGGTGGAGTCCGTTACCCGGTACGAGCACGTCCGAACGGTCGAACCGCCGTATTCCGAGCGGGCGATCGAGGCAGCGCGGCGCAAGGCCTCCGGCGACGGTCTCGCCGACGATCGGGCGACGGTACTCGCTGGTGGGGCCTCACCGGCTGAGTTCGACGACCTCCGCCAGGCCTGGCGGGAGATGGGACGGGATGCGATCGAACAGATGCAAGCCGGCGAGTACCGGTACGAGGAGACCATCCCGTTCTACGTGACCGTCGGGCGACGACCCGAGTAGGACTGGCGGGCCACGCCCTGCTCAGACGACGTCGCCTCTGACGGAGGCTCCCTCCTGGCGCTCGCGGTACGCGTCGATGGCAGCGGCCGCGGTGTCGGCCTCGCTGGCGTCCAGTCCGAGCATTTCGAGTGCGCCCGACAGCGTCGGAAAGACGTACTCGCCGGTGCGGAGTTTCTCGAAAGCGTCTGGCGATCGCTGCCCGTCGATCCAGAGACAGACCCCCCGGGGATCGAGGATCTCTTCGTAGGATTCGCGGGCCTGCGCTCCCGCCAGCCGCTGGGTCACGTTGTCTTCGAATCCGGTGTTGCAGACCTCGAGGTGGATCGGCTCGCCGTGGTCGACGAGGTGAGCCGCCAGGCAGCGCTCCGGTGCCGCGTAGCCGTTTTCGTTGGCCCTGAGGTACTCCGGATAAGCAGCGGCCCACTCGGCGTCGACAGTCTGCCCCACTCCCTCGACGGGGACGTCGGTCTCGGTGTCCGACTCGCGCCCGAACAGGAGGTCCTTCGTGATGTAGACGTCGAGGCGTTCGACGGGATCCAGCCCAAGGGCCAGGTCCCCGAAGGTCCAGATCTCCCGCACTGGCACCGGCATGAGATCCGATTCGACCGTGTCGACGAGCGTCTCGACGCGGTCGACGGCCGCTTCGCGGGAGAACGCTGTCATCCTCGGCGGGTAGACGCCGAACTTGGAAAACCGTTTCCGGTCGGAGACGGCCCGGCCGATCGGCCTCGGGCCGATACCTAGATGGGTGACCCGCTGCACACCCGGACACATGCACCGGGAATCGTACGGCACGGACAACACGTCCCGGCTGGTCTTCGTGCTCGGCTGGGGGAACACACCGACCGCCGAGAACGTCCAGTGGCTCGTCGACCGGCTCGTCGCGGACGGCTACCACGTCGACGTCTTCGAAATTCCGCCCCACCCCACTGAGCACCAGTCCGAGTGGGTCGATCCGGTCAGGGAGTTCGTGGCCGACTTGGACTCGTTTCGGAGCCTCTCACACAGCACTGGCGGCCTGATCAGTCGGTTTCTCACTCACGAGGGCCTCCAGTCACGCGTCTACCTGAGCCCGTGGTGGGGATTCCACGAAGACCTCCAGAACCCGTTCCTGAACGTGCTCACGAAACTTCCGATCCCGTGGCCGATCCTGCCCGCCGACCTGGAACAGTCCGCGCTCGGCGACCTCGCGACGGAGGCCCAGCTCGAGTCGACGCCGAACCGGATGGCGCCGACCTTCCTGCGCGAGGCTAGACGGGGCCAGGCGGCCATGCCGCCGTTCGATCCCGCCGACGTCGTGTTCTACACGCCAGCCGACCCGATCGTCGGTGTCGATGCAATCGAATCGCAGGCTCCCGAAGCGAACCGGGTTGCCTACGAGGGCGGCCACGAGCTGTTCTGTTCGTCCAGTCGCGACGCCCACCTCGACACCCTGCTGGCGGCGATCGACCGCGGCGCAGACGCGCTGTGAGCCCGGAACGAAACGGTCAACCGCCGGCATCCACAACGGGCCAGCGATGGACTGCGACAGGTGTGGCGCTGATGCCGTGGTTGCAGCGGCGTACTCGGGACAGCACCTCTGCGAGACACACCTGACGCGCTCGGTCGAGAAGCGGGTTCGTCGTCGCGTTCGGGCGGACAACCTGCTGCCCGACGACGCCACACCGGACGACCCGGAGACCTGGGTGATCGGCCTCTCGGGGGGCAAGGACAGTGTCGCGCTCGCGACCATCCTCCACGATACCTTCGCGGCGGACCCGCGCGTCGAACTCGTGGCCCTCTCCGTCCACGAGGGAATCGAGGGCTACCGCGACGAGAGTCTCGCAGCCTGTCGTGAGCTCGTGGCTGACCTCGGGATCCGCCACGAGGAAGTCGCGTACGAGGAAGAGTACGGCGTCCGGATGGATCAGGTCGTCGAGGAGGATCCCCACGACATGGCCGCCTGTGCGTACTGTGGCGTCTTTCGACGGGAGGCCCTCGACCGCCATGCCGAATCACACGGTGCAGACAAGCTCCTGACCGGTCACAACCTCGACGACGTCGCCGAGACGGCCCTCATGAACGTGCTGGAGGGCGACGTCGAGCGGATGGCCCGCCAGTTCGACGCGAGTCTCGGGCCGTTTCCGGGCAGCTCGGCCGACCCGGTTCGCGACGTCGATTCGGCATTTGTTCCGCGGGCGAAGCCGTTGCGGGATGTCCCGGAGAAGGAAGTGGCGCTGTACGTCCGCCTCCGAAACCTGCCGGCCCATATGGCCGAGTGTCCCCACGCCGACGAGTCATTCCGTGGCGAGATCCGGGATCTCCTGTTGGGGCTGGAGGAGACCCATCCGGGGACGCGACACTCGATCGTGGCCGGATACGAGGAGCTCGCCGGTATGGCCGCCGACAGTCGGCGGCAGCCGTCGGCGACGATCGGCGAATGCGAACGCTGCGGTGGACGCACGAGCGCCGACGTGTGTCGGACCTGTAGCCTGCTGGAGGCGTTTTGAACGGATAGCGATCGATCGGCGTTGAATGACGTGGACGTCAATTGGGCTGTCGCGGTCGCTGGACCAGGTTTGTGCTGGCGTGAAAAAGTGAGTGCGGTGGTCCTCAGTCCGTCCGGATGACGTCGAGGCCGTTGTTCTGTTCGACATCGGCGCGGCCGCCGTCGGTGTGGCCGAACTCGTGTGAGCCGTTGCCGAAGTTGCTCGACGCCTCGACGGCGGAGTCGTCGAAGCTGCCGACGCCTTCGATGGCCTCGCGGGATTTGTTGGCTTGTTTCTGGGTCGTCGGTCCCAGCACTTGGGCACTCTGGACGCCGGTCATGATGGCCATGACCCGCACTTTGCCCTTGTACTCTTCCTGGATCCGGGCGCCCCAGATGACGTTGGCCGACGCCTCGAGGCGGTCGGTGATGTTCTGGGCGATGCCCTCCGCCTCGGAGAGTGTGAGGTCGGGGCCGCCGGTGATGTGGACGAGACCGCCAGATGCTCCGCGATAGTCGACATCGAGGAGCGGGTGGTTCATCGCGTCCTTGACGACCTCTTCGGTCTTGTTCTTGTCCTGGGTCTCGCCGACGAGCATGACGGCGACGCCGCCCT
>CAYLJD010000034.1:0-22618 GCA_964383875.1 uncultured Halobacteriales archaeon | reverse complement strand
GGCACCGAGGCGAGGTAGTAGCGCCGCTCGTTGTAGTACAGCCCGGGGCGCATGAAGAGGTAGGTCTCGTAGACGAACACCGGCAAGGCGGCGACGAATCCGACGAGCGACGCGACTTTCAATCGCGCGAGAATCAACGCGAGCGGGTGGTAGAGACGTGGACACGCGTCCGCACCTGCCATCGATGGCAGCGGGGGACACTCGGCCACCGATCCCGGCAGGAAAGAAAACCATAGGAAGTTGATCAGCCGGTCGGCGAATGGAAAGGTAATGGCACTGATAATCGCCATGACGACGATGACGACGGCCACCCGCCGGAGCATCTCCTCGATGTGCACCGTCAGTGGCATCTCCCGGTCGTCTGGGGCGCCACCGATGCCGCCGACTGGCTCGGGATCCGTCGGCGAACCCGAGACCGTCACCGGATCGTCGCGCTCGCCGTCACTCATCCCGGTCGGGTTGTCTGTGGCCCATTGTAAGCCTTCTTCTCTGGCCGCCACTCCCCATGAATAAGTTGATAACACGCCATCGGCAAGGTCCGGGAGAACATGGCTGGGGCCATCGACGAGGACACGGCCAGATCCATCGCGCGCGGCCGGGAGGCCGCCGGTTCCGTCCTCGCTGGTGGCCAGGCCCACGCGAAGAAGCTCTTCATCCTCTTCCTGCTGGTGATGTTGGGCACGCTCTGGGCCCTCCGCGAATTCGTCTGGGACGCCCTCAAGCGGGACCTCCTCTACGCCCGCATGCCGCCGGAGGTGGTCGAGCAGACGACTGTTGTGGCCGTGACACCATTCGACGTGATCCTGCTGCAACTCAAGATCGGCCTCATCGTCGGCCTGCTCGTCACGATCCCCGCACTGGTGTGGGTGAGTCGCGATGCGCTCCGTCGCCGAGGGTGGTGGCCGACCTCGACCGTCCCCCGCTGGAAGGTCTGGGCCATCGGGATCATGATTGTCGTGCTGTTCGCGGCCGGCGTGGCCTACGCGTACCGGCTGTTTTTCCCGCTCATGTTCGAATTTCTCGCCTCGAATGCCGTCCAGGCCGGGTTCACCCCGACCTACTCGATCGTCAAGTGGACCGAATTCATCATCTTCTTGATGCTCTCCTTCGGCCTGGCGGCCCAGCTGCCCCTCGCGATGAGTGCGCTAGCCTCGGCCGGCATCGTCCGGTACGAGACCTTCCGGGACAAATGGCGGTACGCCGTGATGGGCATTTTCGTCTTCGGCGCCGTCTTCTCGCCACCGGACCCGTTCACGCAGGTGATGTGGGCCGTTCCGCTGATCGCTCTCTACTGGCTGAGTCTCGGCCTCACGAAACTGGTCGTGCTGAGCCAGCAGGCTGGCGAGCACGTACCTCTCGGCGACATTTTCCGGACGAGCTGGAATGTCCTCGCCGGGACCGTCGTGCTGGCCGGCGGTGGCACGTACCTGTTCCTCCGTCGTGGGGGCCTCGCGGCGATCAACGACGTCCTTCGGACGGTTGGCTCGGACTACCGGGCTCCGACGGCCGACGAACTCTCGTTGCTCGGTCTCCCGCCGTCGGTGAGCGCCGGTCTCGTGGCGGGACTGCTCACCGTCGTCGCCGTCGCCGGCGTCACCCTGTATCTCCGGATTCAGGCCCTCGAGGACGTGACGACGCCGGCCCAGGCGAGCGTCGGCGAGCCGGCGGCGATCGATCTCGATGCCTTGAGTACGGCCGGCGTCCGAGCCGCGCCAGTCGAGGCCTTTGCCGACCTCACCGAGGCGGAGGCCGTGGCCCACGCGCAGCGAGCCATGGAGGCCGACCAGGCGGAAAAGGCCCGTCTCCTCCTCGACCGCTTCGACGAGGCGCAGCAGACCGACCTCGAAACAGACGAGGATGACGCAGACGATCCGGTCACATCCACGGTCGCAGGGATGATGGACGCCTTCACCGAGGAGGAGACGACCGAGGAGGATGTCGGGGGCTACTACTACGATATCGCCTTTATCGTCGATTCACTCACCTCGAAGGCAATCTGGCTCGTCGGTGTCTTCGTCGTCGTCATGGTTGCGACGTTCGCCTACCTCTACTCGGGCGGCATCAAGGACGTCAAGGACTCGTTTCTGACCCGGATGCCGGCCGGCCTCGGCGGGGAGGTCAACATCGTGACCCTCCACCCGGTGGAAGCCCTCATCTTCGAGGTCAAGTTCTCGGTCCTACTCGGCGCGGTCGCGACCGTCCCCATCATGGTCTACTTCGCCTGGCCAGCGCTGCAAGAGCGTGGGCTGGTCAGAGGCGATCGCGCCACGATCGCGACCTGGGGTGGCTCCATCATCGTGGCACTGGTCGGGGGGAGCCTCCTGGGCTTTTTCTATATCGCACCGGAGATCATCTCCTGGCTCGCCGCGGACGCGCTCACCTCCAACATGGTGATCGCCTACCGGATCAACAACTTCGGCTGGCTGGTGATCCTCACGACGGTGGGGATCGGTCTGTTGGCCGAAATACCGATTACGATGGTGCTCTTCCACCACGGAGGCATCGTGTCCTACGAGACGTTCCGCCGGCGGTGGCGGGTCCCGGTTGTGGGAGCGTTCGTCCTCGGCGGCGTCCTCACACCCCAGGGAGTCTTCACGATGCTGATCGTTGCGATCCCGTCCGTGTTCGCCTACGGCGTCGGCCTTGCGCTCCTGTGGGTGTACGCGAACGTGAGTCGGACGGTCAGGCGACCGCGGGGCGAGGCGGCAGACTGACCGGGGTATTTGGAGGACTTATTCGGTCGGGGAACCGCGACCGCTGGGATTCGGATCCGGCTGCCGAGTCGGCTGTTCGTGATCTCCGGCCGGCGCCGGAACGACCGCAGACGATCCATCCGGTCCCCGCCAGGCGGGTGCCGCGCGGTCGAGTGCGACGGTAAAGACACTTCCATCTGACCCCGTCTCGACGACTTCGAGGTCCCCGTTGTATCGATCGAGCAACCGCCCGACGAGCTGGAATCCGAGCCCGTGTTCAGCGGCGTGGCGGTCCGATACCGATCCGAGCGACTCCTGAACCGAGGGCGGGAGTCCGGGACCGTTGTCCGCGATCCTGACCGTCACGGTGTCGGCTGTGACGTCGATCGACGCGGAGATGTGTGGCGTCTCGTGCTCGTTATGTTCGACCGCGTTGGTCAGCAGATTCGAGAACACCCGCCGGACGAGCTCGTCCGCACGGACGTAGACTGACTCGGGGAGCGAGGCCTCGATCTCGACGGATTCGTAGGATTCGCCGAGGTCGGTGAGCTCGTCGTCGAGCACATCGGCCAGGTCGATCGCACGCAACTGGCGCCCGTCGCGCGTCGCCTGAATCAAGACGCGAACGTCTTCGGTGATCCGCGCCATGTCCTCGCTCTGCCGACGGATCGTCCGGAGCCGTGTGGCGACCGGTTCGGCGAGGTCGTGTTCGTCGAGGAGAATGGACGAGTATCCCGTAATGACCTGCGTGTTGTTCAAGACTTCGTGTCGGAGCAGCGCGTTCAGGTAGTCGAGCCACTCGTGGCGGGATTCGAGCTGCTCGGCGCGAATGTGCGACCGCTCGGCCGCGAGGGCTCCCTCGATAGCCCGGGCCTCGCTGACGCCGATCAGGAGTCCGAAAGCCGCACCCATTCCCAGCGTGTTCCTGAGCCAGCCCGAGATGTACCAGAGCCGATCCGGGGTCCAGACGGCGACGCCGGCCCCGTTGACGGCCAGGAACGTGATGCCGCCGGCGAGCACCCACAGTCCCACGCGGCGGTAGCGACGATCGGTCACTCCACTCCGCTCCAGCCAGTACCCACCGTAGAGTAACGCCCCGACGAACGGCGCAGCCATGAGGACGTTGACTCCCATCTCCCAGGTCACCAGGCTAGCTGGGTTGAAGCCGGTGAAGTAAGCGGTTTCGACCACAAACGCGAGGAAGAGGGCGGCCCCGAGGCTGCTAATCGCCAGCGGCACGGTTATCACGTCGGACCGGAACCGGCGCCGGAGCCCCCGCATGCTCGGTTGCCTACTTCGGCGACGACATTACGCTTATTGGCCGAATCGACCCACCGTGGGCGCTGTCGACCGGCGCGAACCCACGTACATGGGGCCCACACCGGAGAGCGTCGCCTTCTTCCCGGTTCTCCGAGTAGCGCTCGAAAGTGGCCGCACCCGACCGCAAGGGCATCGACATGACGAGCGGGGCGATCGCCCCCAAGCTCCTCTCCCTCGCGTGGCCGCTGGTCCTTGGAAACCTGCTCCAGACCGTTTACAATCTGGCAGACATGTTCTGGGTGGGGCAGGTCAGTCCGGAGGCGCTGGCCGCCGTCTCGCTCATGTTCCCGCTTACGTTTCTGTTCATCTCGACCGCTATGGGACTCTCGGCGGCCACGATCGCGCTCGTCTCACAGTACGTCGGTGCCGACAACCGCCGTCACGCTGATCTCGTCGTCGCCCAGTCGATCCTGCTCGCGATCGCAGTCTCGGCCGTCCTCGCCGTGCTTGGGTGGGTCTTCCGTCGGGATATTCTTTCCCTGATGGGCGCCCGGGAGCAGGTCTTCGTCGATTCGCTTGCGTATATCGAGGTCATCTTCGCCGCCCTCCCACTCCTCTTTCTCTTTTTCGTCTTTCGCTCGTCCTTGCAGGGTGCGGGCGATACCAAGACGGCCATGTGGCTGATGGTCGCGTCGGCCGGCCTCAACGTCGTCCTCGATCCGTTCCTCGTCCTCGGCTGGGGTCCGTTTCCCGCGATGGGGACCCGCGGCGCGGCCTGGGCGACGTTTGCCTCGCGCACGGTGGCGACCGGAGCGGCAGTCTCCATTCTCCTTCGTGGCGGATTCGGCGTCAAGCTCTATCCGGCCGATCTCCGTCCCGACGTCACCGTCCTTCGGAATCTCGTGCGGATCGGCTATCCGGCGACGTTCGACGGCTGGGCGCGGAGTGCGGCTGCCGTGCTGATGGCCGCGTTGGTCGCGCCGTTCGGGACGGCCGCGATCGGCGCGTACGGCATCGGCGTTCGCCTGATGTCCGTCACGTGGACCGTCTCCGGCGCGGTGGGGCAGGCCACGGCGACGGGCGTCGGGCAGAACCTCGGTGCGGAGACGCCCGACCGCGCCGCCCGCGTCACCTGGGTTGCCGCCGCCGTGACGATGGCCTTGTTGGGCGCCGCTGCGGCCGTCGTCTTGCTGGCTCCCGAACCCGTCTTGGACGTCTTCACGGACGACGCGGCGACAATCGCGGAGGGCGTCGGCTTTCTGCTGCTCGTCGCACCGATCTGGGCCTTCTTCGGCGGGACGATGGTCATCCAGGGCGCCTTTCGGGGGGCCGGACAGACCGGCGTGGCGATGGTCCTCTCGCTGCTCTCGCGCTGGGTGTTTCGCGTTCCCGTAGCACTTGCGTTGGCGTTCTCGCTGTCCATCCCGGTTCCCCTGACTGACATCGTGCTCGCGGACGTGGGACTGGGTATCGGCGTGGACGGCATCTGGATCGCCTACGGCGTCGGCGCCCTCCTCACGTTCGTCGTTGCCGTCGGCTGGTTCCGCCTCGGACGGTGGACTGACGCCGTGATCGATGACCACCATCCCGACATACCGGTCGAGGCGCCGGACATCGACGCGACCATCGAGGACTGAGCCACCGACCCAAGTCCCGACTTACAACCCGAGCTCGCCGTCGAACGTGTTTCGGGCCGCGATAGTCGAGCTGGGCTCGCGATCGTTGTGACCCTGTACTTTCCGTTCCGGGTAGCCGAGGCCGGCCACCAGCGACACCTCGTAGCTGTGGGGGAGGCCAAGTAGCCGATCGACGGTGTCGATGCAAGAGCCCACGCCGTGGGCCCACGCGACGAGCTGCATGTTTGTGACAGCCCGGCGTACGCCTCGGGAGGATGGGTCGCGATGGTGACCTCACCACCGGTGGGTAGTCGCTCGTCAATCAGCTGCAACCGAGTCGTCGACCGGGATGGACGAATGGTCAGTTCGTCACGGGGACAGAAAGCCTCATCACGAACTTCTCGCGAACACATCGTACGATCGTGACGCCAACGATCAGGCTGGCGACACCCGCCGACGCCGCAGCTATTCGTGCGATATACGCACTCTTCGTCCGTGATTCGGCCATCTCGTTCGAGTTAACGCCGCCGACGGTGGCGGAGATGCGCACCCGGATCGCGGACACGCTGGAGACGCTGCCGTGGCTGGTGGCAATCCACGACGGCGATATTGTCGGGTACACTTACGCCCACGCGTATCGGCGGCGTCCCGCCTACCGGTGGGCAGCCGAGACCTCGGTCTACGTGGACGAAGCGGTCCATCGCTCGGGTGTCGCCCGCGGTCTGTATACGTCACTGTTCGAGCTACTGCGCCGCCAGGGCTACAGACGGGTGTACGCGGCGACCACGATCCCGAACCCGGCGAGTGTCGGGTTCCACGAATCGATGTCTTTCGACCCGATTGGCGTGTTCGAGGATGTCGGGTACAAGGACGGCACTTGGCACGACGTCCTGTGGTTGCAGCGACCGATCGGCGAGAGCGCGGACGATCCGGACCCCCCGATCGACATTCGGGAGGCCCGGGCGCACGATGGGTGGCGGGAGGCACTCGGGGCGGGCGAGTCGTCCATCGAGCTCTGATCACCTTTGCAGACGCCGCACCCAAGAGCGCATCCACGACACACCCTCCCCACGGCTCGCCGGAGTTGGGGGGATCCCCGAATCCGGCCGTTTCCGCCCCGCTCGGTGCGATCTCTCCCCGTCTGTCGGGCGCGCTCCCCGGAATTTCCCGGTCGGGACTTTGATAGTGATCGTCTCCCGCTATCGAGTATGGCAGGTCATTCACTGACCGGATTACCGCGGGCGAATCGCTGGCAGACCACCGACGCTCGGAGGCGTTGGCTGTCATGAGCGGACCGGTGACGTTTGAACCGGGCGATGAAATCAGCACGATCAGGCTGGACGACGGGAAGGCAAACGTCATGGCGACAGCCATGTCGAACGGGATCAGCTCCGCACTCGACCGGGCCGAGGACGCGGGGAAGCCGGTTGTGATCGCTGGCCGGGAGGGGACATTCTCGGGCGGCTTCGACCTCGCGACCTTCGACCAGGGTGGTGAGGCCATCTTCGACATGCTCCATGCGGGGGCAGCGAACGCCGAGCGGCTGTTTACGTTTCCGACACCGGTTGTGATGGCCTGCACCGGCCACTCGATCGCGATGGGACTGTTTCTCATGCTGACGGGCGACGAGCGGATCGGAGCCGCCGGTGACTTCACCCTCCAAGCGAACGAGGTCGAGATCGGCCTCGGACTGCCCCGCTTTGCGTCCGTGGTCTGCCGGCAGCGCCTCCACCCCGACGAGCTCTCGCGGATGCTCATCTTGGCTGAGCCGTATTCGCCGGCTGAGGCGGAGCGAGCGGGCATTCTGACCGAAGTCGTCTCCGAAGACGACGTACTGGATCGGGCACGCGAGCGAGCCCAGTACCTGAGTCGCCTCGACCTGGACTCGTACCGCACGACGAAACAGCGCGTTCACGAACCAGTACTAGAGGAGCTGCGGACAGCCATCGACGCCGACGTCGAAGACTGGGAGGCGTCGTTCACCTAGCGCGGCACGATCCTCGTAGGTCGAACGGAGGCCCGGCCCCCGAGGTCCGGGGCCTGGGGGCATGTGTGTGACATTTACGTCCTGCCGAACTCGCGCTCGAAGGCTGCGACGTCGTCGTCAGTTCCGGCGAGTATCACCTCGTCGTCCTCAGCGATCCGGAACGTCGCCGGGTCGAAGTCGGTGAGAGTTTCCCCACCCCGGATCACCGCCACGACCGTACAGCCGGTTTCGGTCCGCACTGCCGCGTCGACGAGCGTCTGCCCCGCCAGGCCGGCTGCGGGGACCCGGACCACGTCGATCTGGGCACCGTAGGCGACGACGTCTTCGTCTTCGAAGACCGTGGAGGCGAGCATGCGCCCGCTCACGGTCGCCAGCGACTGGGCGTAATCGGCCCCCGCCCGGTAGAGCTTCTCGACGTCCGGTTCCTCGTTGGCCCGGACCACGATCTGGATGGAGGGGTTCAGATCCCGGGCGATGAGCGTCACGAAGATCGCCGTCGTGTCGTCGGCGACCGTTACGATGAGCGCGGAGGCCGCCTCGATCTCCGCGGCCTTGAGCATATCCGGATCGCGAGCGTCACCGACCACGTCCACCTGATCGCCCGCCACGATATCGAGCACCGTCACACGGGCACTCGTCTCGGCGAGTGCGTCGGCGGCGGCCCGTCCCGAGTCGCCGTATCCCGCCACGATGACGTGCTGGTCGGTGAACGCCTGTACGTTCGAGCTCGTCTGGTCCCGGAGAACGTCGAGTTGCGCTGATTCGCCGGCCACGAGGAGCCGCGTCGCCGACGTTAGCGTCCGCTCAGGGTCGACTGGGGACTCGAACTCGCGTCCCTCCCAGGCGCCGATGACGTTGACGCCGAATCGCTCGCGGAGTTCCGCACTGGTCACCGTCTGTTGACTGAGTTCACTGTCCGGCTGGATGGCGAACTCGAGCAGTTCGAAGTCCTCGCCGATGGTGATGTCTTCCCCGACGTTCGCCGTGACGGCCGTGGGTAACTCACTCGCGAGACTCGCACCGAGCAGTTGCCGGGGCGAGAGGACGTGGTCCGCGCCGGCCACGCGGTGGAATTCGGCGAGGTCGGCGTCCTCGACGAGCGTGACCACACGCACCTCGGAATTCACCTCGCGTGCTGCGAGGGCGATGCTGGCGTTGACGTCGTCCGACACGTCGGCGACCAGTGCCCGCGCCGTCTCGAGCGACGCGTGGCCGAGCGTCTCGGTGGTTTCCGGGTCACCACAGATGACGCGGTAGTCTTCGTGGTGGAGTTCGCCGGCCAGCTCCGGGTCGGGTTCGACGATGACGGCCTCTTGCCCGCGGGCGTCGAGTTCGCCGACGAAGGCGTCAGTCCGGGGCGTGTGGCCACAGACGACGACGTGGTTGTCGACGCCGTCGACGGACTCCGGGGCACTCGGCGAGAGCGCCTCGCGGAGCCACGGCACGGCGAAGACGTCGACGGCAGTGAGAATCAGCCCGATTCCGGCGAGTTGCATCGTGATCGCCAGCAGATTCATGAAGGGGCTCTGCCAGGGGGCGTCCTCGCCATAACCGGTCGTGGTGAAGCTCTGGATGACGACCTGCAGGGACCGGTACAGGGGTTGTGGGTGGCTCTCCAAGACTGCCATTCCGAGGTTGTACAGGACGGTAAACAGGGCCGTGGTCGCCACGACCAACCCGAGGTAGAAGACGGTCCGGCGGGAGCGCACGTGCATCTGCGTGTGGTGTTCGCGTGTCGCGCTACAAATCACCACGGGCTCGTGCGCGGATCCGTCCGCCGTTCGCGCTCACGACGCCGGTATGCCTAAACAGCCGTAGCCGGTTGGTCGACTCGATGCAGGAGATAGGCAATGGGAACGTCCTGCTCGACGTCGAGGGCCACCGAGCGGACGTCGTCCTGAACCGGCCGGAGAAGCGCAACGCGATGAACGAGGCGCTCCTCACCGACCTCCGCGCGGCCCTGGAGGCCGTGGAAGCAGACGAGGACGTGCGGGCGATGACCCTCCTCGGTGCTGACCCGGTGTTCTGCGCGGGCATGGACTTAGAGATGATGCGCGGGCGTGGCGAGGCTAACGATCCGGCGATGGAGACGGGACTCCCCGACGTCACCGAGTTCATCGACGACATGCGCGTCCCGTCGGTCGCCGGCATCAAGCGGGCAGCGATCGCCGGGGCCTTCGAACTGGCACTCCCCGTGGATTTCCGGGTCATCTCCCGGAACGCGAGCTACGGCGTCATCGAGCTGGACCTCGGGACGTTCCCGTCCGGGGGCTCGACACAGCGGCTGCCACGGCTGATCGGCCTGTCGAAAGCCAAAGAACTCGTCCTAGCTGGGGAGCTGATCGACCCCGAGGAAGCCGAAGCGTGCAACTTGGTCCACGAAGTCGTGGACGACCCGGACGACGTCGACGACCGCGCCAGGGCCCGGGCGGATGCACTTGCGGAGAAAGCACCGCTCGGGATGGCGCGAGCGCGACGCATGCTCGGCAACGCCTTCGACATGCCACTCGAAGAGGGGTTGGCGCTCGAACGAGTGCTCGGTGAGCAGCTCGTCCACACGGACGACTATACCGAGGGGATGACGGCGCGGCTCGAAGACCGGGAGCCGACGTTCGAGGGACGGTAGTGAAACGCCGGTCGAAATCGACACGCGGTCGGGCCTCGCCCTCCGAACCGCACCGCGGATCCGGCGCGAGCACGCCGCAGCAGGCGGACTAGACCGGAGTCTAGGGCCATCCGGGGATCGGAATAGTTTTCCTTTCGTGCAGGGATGCTCGGGGGTACGGGGTTACCCAGGGTTTGTTTCCACGATGGATTTCGAATACACAGACGAAGACCAAGCATTCCGCACCGAGATACGAACGTGGTACCGGGAGAACCTCCCGGACGGCTGGTTCGAGGGCGATCGGAGCCTCCCGGTCGACAGCGAGGCGGAACGCCAGGAGTGGCGCAAAGAATGGCAGGAGAAACTCGCGGCCGACCGGATGACGGCCATGCACTGGCCGGAAGAGTACGGGGGACGCGGGCTCGATCTGAAGAAACAGCTCATCCACCGCCAAGAGAAGGCACGGATTCAACCACCGCCGGAGATTTCGACCGTCGGCATCGACCTCGTCGGGCCGGCGATTCTCGCCTCTGGGACGGACGCGCAGAAAGACCGGTTTCTCGATCCCATTCTGACCGGCGACGAACTGTGGTGCCAAGGGTACTCCGAACCCGAATCGGGATCGGATCTCGCGAGTCTGCAGTGTCGGGCCTACGACGAGGGAGACCACTGGCGGATCAACGGCCAGAAGATCTGGACGAGCAACGCTCGTCAGGCCGACTTCTGTTACCTGTTGACCCGGACGGACACCTCTGGTCCGAAGTACCACGGGATCACGGCGCTGCTCGTCGACATGGACCAGGACGCGATCACCGTCGAGCCGATCCGACAGCCGACGGACGAGGCGACCTTCAACGAGACGTTTTTCGACGACGCAGTCGCCCCAAAGGACCGGGTCCTCGGCGAGGTCAACGAGGGCTGGAGTGTGGCGATGAACCAGCTCGGCCACGAACGGGTCGCGCTGTCCCAATCACTCCAGCTGGAACAGACGCTGAAGGAACTGGTCGAGTTCTGCGAGACGACGACGCGGGATGGTCGGCGGCTCAGCGAGGATCCACTCGTCCGCCAGGAGATTGCCGACCTCCAAACGCGCGTCCGGGCGGCAAAGCTCACGTCCTACCGGAACATCAGCATCCAGATCAAGGAGGGCGGCGTCGGCCCCGAGGCGTCGTTCGGGAAACTCTTCGACAACGAGGTCGCCAAGGACCTGCAGCGCTTCGCCGTGAACCTCCTCGGCCCCGAGGGGGCCCTGTGGGGAGACGACGCCTCGGACGGCGAGTGGCAGTCGAACATGCTGGGCGTCTTCACGCGGCGCATCGGTGGCGGGACACAGGACGTCCAACGAAACATCATCGGTGACCGCGTCCTCGGACTGCCAAAAAGCCTACACAACATGGAGGTCGAGTGACATGGATTTCAGTCTCACCGCCGAACAGGAACAGATGCAGTCAGCCGCCGACACGTTCATCGAGGGTGAAGGTGGCGTGGAACTCGCCCGCCGCCAGATGGAGGGCGAGCACGACGTCGTCGACGAGATATGGGCCGAACTGGCCGCCCAGGATTACCTCGCGCTGACTGTCCCCGTCGAGCACGGCGGACTCGGCGACGGATTGCTTGATCTGTCACTCTTCCTGGAAGTGGCTGGCCGGTACGCCCTGCCAGGGCCGATCGCCGAGACCCTCGGCTTTGCGGTGCCGCTCATCGAGGAACTGGGGAGCCAGCACCAGCGAGACACCCATCTGCCGGCCATCGCGGACGGCGAACACCGGGCGACGATGGCGCTGTACGACGACGGCACGGACGTGCTCCCGGCTGCCATCCAACTCGGGGCCGAGCGAACGGACAGCGGGTTCCGGCTCGACGGAACGAAGACGCTTGTCCCGTACGCCGATGTCGTCGACACCATTATTGTCCCGGCCCGTACCGAGAACACCCCCGGCTACGGGGGAATCACGCTGTTCCTCGTCGACCGGGACGACGTGGAGGTACAGCCGCTGGAGACCTTCGACCGGACCCGTCCACTGTACGACGTCACACTGGATGGCGTGACAGTCAGCGAGGACGCGGTGCTTGGCCCAGTCCACGGCGGCGGATCCGCGCTTGAGCGTGGTATCGACCGTCTCAACGTAGCGCGGGCCGCGATTCTCACCGGCGGGGCTGATGCGGCCGTCGATCGCTCGGTCGATTACGCCTCGGAGCGCGAGCAGTTCGGCTACCAGATCGGTCGATTCCAGGCCGTCAAACACCGCATCGTGGACATGTGGACCGACATGGAGGCGACCCGGTCGCTGACCTACTACGCGGCGTGGGCGATGGAGAACGACCGGCCCGACGCGCGGCAGGCGGTCTCCGAGGCGACGCAGTACAGCACTGAACGGTGTACGGACCTGTTCTCGGACGACCTGTTCAACCACGGTGCGACGGGATTCACCTGGGAGACGGATTCGCACATTTTCCTCAAACAGGCCAAGTCCTGGGAGAGTCTCTTGGGATCGCCGTCGGACCACCGCGAGCGCATTGCTGACGCGATGTTCGCCTCTCGAGGGCACGACGACAGCACCGATATCGGGCCCGACTAGTCGCTGCCAGCGAGCCACCTGTCGTCCCCCAGACGCTCAGCCTCCGTTTCCCGGCGCGCCGGTTAGTCCGCTGCCGTTCGAATGTCGAACCGAGCGCCACCATCTTCGCTGTCCGTGGCGGCAATCTCCCAGCCGTGGGCTTGGACGATTTCCTTCACGATGGCGAGGCCGAGGCCAGTTCCCTCCGCGGATGTCGTGTATCCGCTCTCGAATATCTGATCGTGCTCTTCGGGACTCAATCCGGGGCCGTCGTCTTCGACGAAAAACCCCGTTCGCTCGTGGAGGTCCCCGACGCGTATTGTCACCTCCCCAGTACTGTGATCGATCGCGTTCCGTACGAGGTTCTCGAACAGTTGCTGGAGCCGACTGCGGTCGGCCTCGATCGCCTGCTCTGTCTCGACGACGAGAGTCGCGTCGGCCATGTCGACTGTCTCCCGACAGCGTTCGGCGATGGCGGCGAGGCGAAACTGTTCTACCGCAGTCACGGCTTCCCCCTGACGGGCGAGTTCCAGCACGTCCTCGATCAGGGTTGCGATGCGGTCGTGTGCCCGCGCTGCGTACTGGAGGTGCTCGCTTTCGCACTCGTCCATGGCGAGTTCGACCCGGCCTTGGGCCACATTCAGGGGATTACGCAGGTCGTGTGAGATGACACTCGCGAAGTTCTCGAGCCGGTCGTTTTGGCGTTGCAACCGGAGGGAGTATCCCCGTGCGCGGAGCAAGACACCGATCCGCGCCCGCATTTCTGCTTTGGAGGCCGGTGTCTCGATCACGTCGTCCACGGCTCCCCACACTGAGCCGTTGGACGTGCCAGTTCGGTTCCCGGTCCGGAGTAAGACAGCGGGTTTGAACACGGGGGCGGCGTCGTCTTTACTGGCCACGAGGTCGTCCCGGTGGCGACTGAACGACCGCTTGTCGATCAGGCAGAGATCAGAGCGGTCCAGGGCGTCGCGAACCGGCCCGTCCGGATCGGATTCCACGTCGTACCAGTCGTCCAGCCACGTCGCAACCTGTTGGCGGTTTGCGTCCCGATCGATCAACAGGAGGATTCTCGCGTGTGCTCGTTCGGGGAGGGTCTCGACCAGGCCGAACAGCGGGTGCAGCGATTCGTCGGCCGGCCCCGGATCGTCATTTCCGTCTGCCGGCACGCGTTCACTCCTCCTGGTGCTTCATGGACGGCTCCGTCCGTTCCGGGATCCCACTGAGAATGCCACGAAGGTTCGACAGTGGGTCGCCGATCTGAAGCCCATCTTCGGTGATCTGGAACTTCCGGAGGGTTCGCTCGAAGTCGCTCGTCCGCTTTTTGAGGACGCCGATCGCCTTGCGGAGCTCACCCTCGAGCTCGAGATACCGGATGAAGACGATGCTGTCCGCCAAGTAACTGAGCTGGGAACTCGTCGGTTCGAACTCGCCGGTAACCGACGTTGTTTCGTCGACGAGAATCACGGTCACCCCCATGTTCTTGAGGTACCGGCCCAGCGAGTGGAGTTTTCGGATCAGGGTGTCATCCTCTCCATGGAGCGATAACGAGAATCCCTTGATGCCGTCGATCATGACGATCTGTGACCCGCGCTGTTCGACTTCCTCGCGGACGTAGTGAACAAACTCGTCGGCCGACCGCTGGAGTGGCTCGACTTCCTCGATGGCAAGCGTTTCTTGTTCGAGCATCTCCTGGACGGGCACGTTGATCGCTGCGGAGCGGGCGAGGAACGTGTCCTGACGCTCCTCGAAGAGATAGATGATCGAGCGCTCGCCACGGCTCGCTGCCTCCTTCATGAAGTGTGTCCCGAGCGTCGTCTTCCCGACGCCCGTCGGGCCACCGATGATCGTCACCGTGCCCCGATTGATGCCACCGTGGAGGAGTCGATCGATTTCGGGGACCCCGGAGGAGATTGGCTCCGGGGTAAAGTCCGCCCCGTGGCGGCGCGGGGTGATTTCAGGGTAGACCTCGATGCCCTGATCGGTGATCCGGAACGCGTGGCGTCCATCCTGCGACGACGATCCGCGGAACTTGGGGACCGCGAGGGTCCGTGTCGAACTCGTGGCGCGGAGGTCGATCACGCCGTCACAGAGGAACTGGAGGTCCTCGTCCGTCGTGGCTTCGGCCGCCTGCGACGTCAACAGCACCGTCGCGTCCTGCTCTCGGAGAAACCGGATGAACGAGAGGATCTGCTTCCGGAACTGGTAGTCGTCGGGCGCCAGGTACCGCAATTGCGTGGCTGGATCGAGAACGACGCGGTCGGGGTTGTGGGACGTGATCTGCTCGGCGATTTCGACGGTCAGCGGTTCCCACTCTGTCTCGTCGGGAGAAAAGACGTCGTAGGTCTGATCTCCGGCAAAAAACTCGGCACCGGGACTCATTCCGAGGATCGTCACTGGCGACAGATCGAGTCCGACCGAGGCCGCATTGTCGTGAATGTCGTCTCCGCCCTCTTCGAGGGCAATGAAGAGGGTGTCCTCATCGTCGGCTCCAGCGAGGAGAAAGTGGAGACCAAACAGGGTTTTTCCGGCACCCGGCGAGCCGCGAAGCAGGTACGTTCGGTGAGGAAGAAGACCGCCGTTGAGGACGTGGTCCAACTCGTCGATCCCGGTTGATAGTCGGGTAGTCTGTGTCGGTTCCATGTCTGGATCATCCGGCTTCTGGGGTGGCCGGTTGGACGTCGATATTACACACCATGATTCCCGCTGCAGTATAGCCGAGCACGTGATCAGTCACGACGGCCGACCCGTCAGCTCGTAGCATCTCCGTTTCTTCCCGCAACACACTGTCTGCTGGAATCCGCTGGATGAGCTCTGCCTCGACCCGGTCGATTTCGTCCCCCGGATACAGGATCTCCCAGTGTTCGCCGAGTAATGCCCCGCGTTCGTATCCGAGGCGGTCGGCGTAGGCCTGATTGACGTAGACAAACCGTCCATCGTCATCGAGCAAACTGATGCCTTCGCGAGCGGCCTCGATTGCACCGAGGAGCTGTTGGCCGAGACGCTGGGCACCCAGGTGGCTGACGGCGTTGACGATTCGATTCGCTAGCAAGCAGTACTGCGCCCGTCCGCCCCGTTTCCGGACCACGTCTGTGGCGCCGGCTGCGATGGCGTCACGCCCAACGTCGTCGGCGTCCTTCACCGAGAACAGGATGATTGGTACCTGATCGCGCCGCGACCGCACAGCGTCGACGAACTCGAGCCCCGTCGTTCCCGGGAACCGAAAGCCACTCACGACGCAATCGATCTCGGGCGCGGTGAGCCGATCGAGGGCCGCATCGACGCGCGTCTCGGTCCGGATCTCCAGCGACGGTCGCTCCCGTTCGAGCAACCGTGCGGCCATTTCGACGAAGTCGGCATCGCGGTCGACGTGGAGGACGGTGATCGGATCGACAGCTCCGAGCGCAGTCACGTCTGGTGGGCCGGCCCCATCGCGCGCAGCTGAATCGCCCATCTTGAGAAGCCACGAGCGTGGGATGGAAAAGGCGGATACCGCTAGACAACGGTATCACCTGACGAGTCTCATCGCCAGGGGGTCGGAGACCCGCCCCTTAGGTGTGATCGCGATTGCTCCCCGAACGAGACTGATGTTCGGTGAAGACGGTCGTGAGTAGCTTCCTGATGGCAGTGTGGAGATGTTGTCCGAACGTCGAGGGAGCGATGCCCATTTCACTGGCCAGATTCTGTTGCGTGGTCCGACGGGGCCGGTCGAAGTACCCGTGTTCGACGGCCAACGCCAACGCGTCAACTTGGCGGTCCGTCAGCCGCTCCTCGAGAATCGTCTGGAAGGCAATTTGCGGGGTAAACGGGGCTGCGACGGCCGTCGTTTGTTTGCTTGTCAGGCTCACCGATGGACACTGCTGTGTAACGGCCGTCACGACGTCGTCGGGGGACCTGATCGGCGGGACCGTGGCGACGAGACGGGCGGCGCCGTGGGAAACCTCCATCGATTGGAGGGGGACTTTCGCGTCGGCGAGGACACCGAAGATGCTGTCGGTGAGCGTAATTTCGACGATGGACTCTCCGTCGAACCGTTCGATAATCACGACGTTTTCCTCGTATTCCGCTTGCCGACCCACGTCGGTAATCCGATCGCTATCGCCATCGGTCACGTGGAAGAAGGCGGTCGTCGTGTCTGCATCGAGTCGCATCGCCTCGAGCAATTCGAGGCGACAATCGAGCGTCCGTGAGAGGCTAATCGCTGGATAGTCCTCGTCATCCAGCGTGAACGCGAGTTCGACGTACTGTTCCCGGCGTGGTGAATCCATGCCCCGGTCCTGCATTCCATACCATCCAAGGACCTATAACCTTGAGGTGTGTTCACATAGGTAGCGCTCGCCAGTGACTGGGGGAACGTGCGTTCGACAGGCCCGGTACCGTACTGGATCGTGTCTTTCCGCTCCTGGATTGCGCTTAGGTACGCCACTCGATGACAGACTCTCACCTAACTAACCCAACCGACGAACAGTCCTTCTCGGACGGTCTTGAGCGATTCATCGACGTTGCAGTCCAGAATGACGTCACGGTGGAACGGGCGTGGAAATGTTGCACCCCGTCCGGTGATTCGTGGGAGGTCGAGATCGTCCCATTGGCCTCCACACACTCGACACCGTAGCGCCAGGAGTATCGCCCTCGGGCTTGCTGTCAGGACTGCGGTGCCAAGTGGGCGGATCGCCAGTTTCCCGCAAGGAAGTGCCTGGGACCGCCACATTCAGCTCTCTCCACTGGTCTCGAACCAGTCCCAGGAGCGTGGGTCGGCGGATTTTTGAGCACCCCTCTCGATATTCCTGTAAGCATACTATGCGAACATCGCTCAGAACCGAGGTTGGGGTTGTCGATCGATCGGGACTGACGACGCGGGTCCGTGCCCGGTGAACCGAGGATGCCCAAGATCAGCGTCGAGATCCCGGCCGAACTCCTCGCCGATCTCGACGAACACGTCGGGTCGGACGCCAAGTTCGTCAACCGGAGCGAGGCCGTGCGGGCGTCCATCCGCAAGACGCTCGACCAGCTCGACGAGATCGATGCCAGACACGGCCGGCTTGACGACGGAGGTGACGACCCGTGACCGACGACGCTCCGGCCGGGGCCCTGGATGTCCCGCAGGTTGCCCTCGTGGGGGTATTCCTCACCGCCTTGGTCACAGCTCAACTCACGGCCACCAAGGTGCTCGCGTTCGAGATCCCGGTCGCGGTACCTGTCGCCGGCGACACCCTCGTCCTGCCGGGGGCATCGCTGGCCATCGCGGTCCTGTTCTTCGCGACCGACTGCTACGCCGAGCTCTACGGTCGCCGTCCGGCGCAGATCCTCGTCAACGTCGGTTTCGCAATGAACTTCCTGCTGTTGGCACTCGTCTGGTCGACGATCCTCGCACCCGCTGCACCGAGCAGTGTCGACCCGGCCGAATTCGCCACCGTCCTCGGCGCGAGCACCAACATCGTGGTCGGTTCGCTCGTCGCCTACCTGGTCAGCCAGAACTGGGATATTCTCGCGTTCCACTGGCTGGGCGAGTACACCGACGGCGCGCACCTCTGGCTGCGAAACATCGGCTCGACGGCCACGAGTCAGGCGATCGATACCGTCATCTTCGTCGGCGTCGCGTTCGCCCTCGCGCCGGCGCTCCTTGGCCTGGGAACGCCGCTCCCGACTGGCGTGATCGCGTCGCTCGTCGTGGGCCAGTACCTTCTCAAGCTTCTCATCGCGGTGATCGACACCCCGATCGTCTACGCGGTCGTCGGGCTAGCGCGGCGCCACGAACGGTCCCACGGGGTCGTCCCCGCCGACTGACCCGGCTACTCCACGCGCTCGGCGAACCCGTACCGCGGTTTCACGTCCTGGACGCGGACCTGCACTGTCTCGTCAACAGATCCGCCCGGCACGAACAGCGTGTACCCGTCGATTTTCGCGATGCCGTCGCCTTTGCTGCCGGTATCGACGATCTCGACTGTGAGCTCGTCGCCCGCCCGAACCGGCGCCGTCAGCCGTCCCTTGCCGACGAGATACAGCTCCGAGGACGCGTCCCGGGAGGCGTCGGGTCGAACTTGACGGACGTACTCGAACGCGTCGTCGATGTCACGTTCCAGGTCCGCCAGATCGCGGCCGTCGAATACCTTGACGGCCAGGTCACCGCCGGCGTCTAGAACGTCGATCGCCACCGCGAGTGCCTGTCTGGCCAAATGGACAGACCGAGCGTGGTCGAGGTCGTACTCGCCGCTCATGTCGGGGGCCATGTCGGACAGGACGACGTCGGCGCCGTCCCCGACGGCATCGCGGATCGCCGCCACCGTGTCTGCGTCGGTGATGTCGCCGCGGACCAGCTCGACAGGCGGCGCACCGTCTTCGAGAGGGTCGATCTGCTGTCGGTCGACGCCCACGACGCGTCCGCCCGGGCCGACCGATTCAACGGCGACCTGGAGCCACCCGCCCGGTGCGGCTCCCAGATCGACGACCGTCCGGCCCGATCCGAGGAGATCGGCCGCCGCGTCGAGTTGCTTGAGCTTGTACGCCGACCGCGCCCGGTATCCTTCCTGCTTCGCCCGATTGTAGTAGTCGTCCCGACCATTCACTGTCCGAACACCCCTCCAGCGGCGACGATCGGGTGGCTGGTGGCACGAGACCGGGGACGCATCGTCGGACCGGAGGCGGTCGGCGAAAAAGAGCCTGACGCCTGGCCCGCGGTCGACGGCTCGCTGGACCAGGTCACCTGCTCGTCTCGTGACGGCCGTGACCGGCTCCAGTCACTCGTTCTCGATGAACCGTGATTGTTCGACGGGTTCGAGTCCGTCTGCCTCGAGCCGGCGATTTTCCTGCTCGACCCGCACCGCCAGGAGTCGCTGAATCTCGCGCAGCCGGAAGCCGACCGCACGCAGCTCGTCGGTCTGGTCTCCCCGCATGCCCTCGCGCTCCGGTGGCTCGCTTGAGTCGCTCATACGTGTTTGTTCGACCCCGACCCACATATAGCTGGGCCGACGTGCTCCCGGAAACCGTATAACCGACGCCGGCCGAACCCCGGACCGTGCCGCGGCTCGCCCTCGATCACCACAGCGGCAACCACTGTGGCTCCACGTCGCTTCGCGACCTCTCGACGTATTACGGGTGGGGCTTTGACGAACCGACGTGCTTCGGACTCGGTTCCGGTCTCGGCTTCAGCTACCTGCGCGAGACCGGGGCCGCCGAACGCATGTTCTTCGGGCGCAGCCGGTGGCTCGAGTGGGCGTTCTTCGAGCAGCTCGACATCGACCACCGTATTCACGAGGGCCAGCCGTTCGAGGCGGCCTGGGCCGACATCACCGACCAGATCGATGCCGGCGACCCCGTCATGATCTTCACCGACCTGTACTACCTCGACTACTACGACTCCGGCACGCACTTCGCCCCGCACTCACTGCTCGTGGTGGGCTACGACGACGTCCACGTCCACCTCGCCGACAGTGAGTTCGACGCCGTCCAGACGCTCCCGCTCGACCGCCTGGAGGCGGCGCTCACGTCGGCCCACGTGGTCCCCCTCCAGTGTCGGTACCTCACGGTGGCGGATCGGTCGGTCGGGACCGACACGGCGACGGCCGTCGCAGCAGCGATCCGGGAAACGGCGTCGTACATGCTCGATCCCGGGTCCGTCGACCGACCCACCGCGGACTTCGGTGCCCAGGGCGTCCCCGCCATTCGGGAATTCGCCGCCGACCTGCCGTCTTGGACCGACCTCGAGGACCCGCAGTGGGCCGCCCGGTTCGCCTACCAGAACGTCGAACGTCGGGGGACCGGCGGCGGCGCCTTCCGGGCGATGTACGCCGACTTTTTGGAGCACGCGGCCGAGACGATCTCCCTGCCCGCTGATGCACCCTCGCGGATGGCCACCATTGCTGCGGACTGGACCGCGTTCGCCGACGTCCTCTACGCAGCGAGTGAGGCGGCCGACTCGGACCTCCCGTCCCTGTTCGAGACGGCGGGTGGCCGTGTCGCGGCACTGGCGGACCGGGAAGCCGACCTCTACGCCGATTTGCTGGATGGGTTGTGAAGCGGGCGGAGGAGTTTTCCCCGCCACGGGCGTGGGTGCGTCAGACAGGCTATGTCCGAGTCCGACTACCTCGACCGGCTGTACGACGAGGACGCGCTCCGAGCCTATCTCGACCGGACCCTCGGTCCGGCCGACTCCCTCACCGTCCGCCACCATCCCGAGGGACACTCGAACGAGACGCTGTTCGTCGACTGGGGCGACCGCGACCTCGTCCTCCGCCGTCCGCCGGCTGGCGAGCACGCCGAAGGCGCCCACGACGTCCTCCGCGAGCACCACGTCATGTCGGCCCTGGCTGACACTGACGTACCGGTCCCCGAGACGGTCGCGGCGTGTGACGACCACAGTGTCATCGGGGCGGATTTCTATCTCATGGAGCGGCTCCATGGCGAGGTCATCCGGGATGCGGAGCCCGCGCGTCTCGCGACCCCTGAGCAGCGTAGCGTCCTCGCCGACGCCTTCATCGATACGTTGGCGGACATCCACACGCTTGATCCCGCGGCGGTGGGCCTCGATGACCTCGGTCACCCCGACGGATTCACGCAACGGCAGGTCGAGCGCTGGACGGCACAGCTCGACTGGGCCGTGGAGGTGACGGCCGACGACCGACCGCTCCCCGAGTTGCACGACGTCGCGGACTGGCTCGCCGACAACGTTCCAGACGCGCCCGAGCACACACTCGTCCACGGCGACTACAAGCTCGACAACGTGATGGTCGGCCCCGACCTTCCACCCGAGATTATCGGCGTGTTCGACTGGGAGATGTGCACCCGCGGCGACCCATCGATGGACCTCGGGTGGCTGCTCGCGAACTGGCCGGACGCGAAGGATCCAGACCGCGAGGATCCCCTCGGCGAGCCGATCGAGGTGCGTCCCGGCTATCCGACGCGCGTTGGCCTGCTCGAGCGGTACGAGACACGGACCGGCCTTACCTTCGACCACGACCGCTTTTACAGGACGTTCGGCGTGTTCAAGTCGGCAGCCGCCTGCGAAATGATGTACCGGCGGTATCTCGAGGGTAACGCCGACGATCCGGCCTATCCACTCATGGAGGACCGGGTTCCGGTACTGGCCGATCGAGCCCGAGCAATTATCGACGGTGACGAGGCGCTCTGAGGCGGCCCCGCCCCCCTTTTCGACGGGGGTATAGGTGACGGCGCTGCGCCGGATTTCGGAGGACGCTGTCGGGGGTGGACTGAGCCGAAGTGTGCCCGCTACCGGGCCATATCCATGGTGAAGTCTTTATACTACATGCCGCCGAATCCCGGCACAAGATGTTCAATGCCATCGTGAAATCGGAGACGCTCCAGTCGACCCTGGACTCCGTGGGTGTCCTCGTCGACGAGTGCAAGATCCACCTCACGGAGGACGGACTGGAGATCCGGGCGGTGGATCCGGCCAACGTCGGGATGGTCGATCTGACTCTCGACGCGGCCGCCTTCGAGTCCTACGAGACCGACGGTGGACTCATCGGCGTCAATCTCGTTCGGCTGCAGGACATTGCCGGCATGGCCGACGCCGACCAACTTGTCCACCTCGAACTCGACGAGGAGACCCGCAAACTCCACATATCGATCGACGGCCTCGAGTACACCCTCGGGCTGATCGATCCCGAGTCGATCCGCGAGGAGCCGGACCTGCCCGATCTGGACCTTCCCGCGACGATCGTGGTCGAGGGACGCGACATCAACCGGGCCGTCACCGCCGCCGACATGGTCTCCGACCACATCGAACTCGGCGTCGACGAGGAAGCGGGTCTCTTCTACGTCTCCGCGGAGGGCGACACCGACGACGTCCACCTCGAACTCGACCGGGAGGATCTGATCGACCTCGTCCCCGGCGAGGCCGCCTCGCTGTTCTCGCTCGACTACCTGAAGGACATGAACAAGGC
>CAYLJD010000033.1:12176-22896 GCA_964383875.1 uncultured Halobacteriales archaeon | reverse complement strand
GCTCGCTGCTCCTCGCCGACAACGAGGCGGCGACGAACGACGTCTTCGTCGACCGGCTCCTGGATGCCGGGGCGATCGTGATCGGCAAGACCAACACGCCGGAGTTCGGCCTCGGCTGCACAACGGACAACCGCCTCGTCGGTCCGACGGCGACGCCGTTCGACACCGACCGGATTTCGGGTGGCTCGTCGGGTGGCAGTGGGGCCGCACTTGCTGACGGACTGGTTCCGCTCGCCCAGGGCTCGGACACCGGCGGGTCAATCCGGACGCCAGCCGCCTGCTGTGGTGTGGTCGGGCTGAAGCCCTCCTTCGGGCGGGTCCCCTACCCGCTCCGGCCCAACGGGTTCACCGGCCACACTCCGTTCTCGCATCTCGGTCCGATGGCCCGGACAGTGGAGGACGCTGCCCTGTTGCTCGACGTGATGGCCGGGCCGCATCCGGACGATCCGTTTTCGCTCCCCGATCCGCACGCGGACTTCGTCGGGGCGACCCGTCGGTCGATCGACGGCGCCCGTATTGCGTACAGCCCCGATCTCGGTGCGGTGCCGGTGGCCGAGGACGTCCGGGCTGTCGTCGACGAAGCCGTCACCGGGTTCGACGCAGCAGGGGCCGTCGTGGAGGAAATCGACGGCCCGATCGATCGTTCCCATGAGGAGATCATGGACGCCTACTACACGTTTGCCTCCGCCCTCTGGGAGTCCCTGTTCGACTCGCTGGCGACCGACTACGATCTCGATCCGCGGGGCGAGGACCGCGACCGCCTCGCCGAGAGCACCGTCGAGACGATCCTCGAGGCGGACGCCGTGGGGACCCGGGAGCTGGCCCACGCCAATCAGATTCGGACCGACGTCTACGACGCCATCGTGGGTGTCCTCGCCGAGTACGATCTGCTCGTCACGGCAACGCTCGGCGTGGTTCCCTTCGAGATCGGCGACTTCCCGACGTCCGTCGACGGGCGCTCGATCGACCCGCAGCGCGGGTGGCTCCTCACCCAACCGTTCAACATGTCCGGGCACCCGGTCGCGTCGGTCCCGGCTGGATTCGTCGACGGGCTCCCGATCGGGATGCAAATCGTCGGGCCACGGTTTGCTGACGACGCGGTCCTCGCGGCGAGTGCGGCGTTCGAGCGTCACCGGCCGTGGATCGAGTCGTATCCCGACTGACGCGGGGTCGTAGCTCAGTCCCACTCTTCGCCGATACCTGCCCCTTCGAGCGGCCCGACCGGCAGATTCCGGCCCTCCCGCATCGCCAGGTTGAGTTCCTCGGCCGAGACGATGCCCTCGTCGACGATTTTTCTCGCCTCCTCGCGCATGGCCCCCCAGGCTCGGTTGACCACGAAGCCGTACTCGTCGGGTTGGTCCTCGCAGACGATCGCCGTCTTGTCGATGTCTTCGAAGACGGCCTCGGCGAGATCGACGACAGAGTCGTCCGTTTCGGGAGTGCGGACGACCTCGACGAGATTCATGATCTGCGCGGGGTTGAAAAAGTGGGTCCCGGCGACGCGCGAGGGGTCCTCGACCGCGTTGGCCAGCGCCGCGATCGGAAACCCGCTGGTGTTCGAGTACAGCGGCACGTCCGCTGCGGTGGCTTCATCGAGCTGGCGGAAGACCCGCCCCTTGAGCAGCAGGTCCTCCGGGACCGCTTCAATCACCATGTCGGTCCCCGCGACGGCCTCGTCGATGTCTACGGTGAACGAGAGCCGGTCGAGGCAGTCAGCCTTCTCGTCCTCGGTGAGGTAGCCGCCCTCGACCGCCCGGTCTAGGCCGTAGTTTCCCGAGATAATGCGGCCGCGCGTCTCGTTGTTGATCTCCTCGTCGACGTCGCGAATCGTCACTTCGTACCCGTACTGTAGCAGTGCCTGCCCGATGCCGCCACCCATGATGCCGCCGCCGATGACGGCCACGTGATCGACCACTGGCATACGGTGGTGCCTCAGACCGAACTGTCAAAGCCCTTTGGTCGACGTCGGTGCTGCCCGCAGGCGTCCGATCGCGGGGGTCGAGCAGAACGAAATAACTGGGGGGTGCCGGTCAGTTCGACGTCCGTTACCACGTCGATCGGAATTGTGCTATCCTCGTCAGCGAACCGGGTGGAGACTATGCGCACGGATCGAGCGAGGGCGCGTCGGACTCGCGTACGTCGGAGGGTTCCATGCGGCCGGTGAAACGGGCCGCTCGCATGGCCTCCGCTCCACCGGCGTCCGTCCCGACCGCATCAGCGGCGCGGGTCGTCCCGAGACTACGGTTCGCCGGAGATACAGTAGTAGACCGGCGTGCCATCAGGCGACAGTCCGGCCTGGCTGTCGAGTGCTGTGGGATCACACCCGCCCCGACGGTCGGCTGGATCGGCGACCACCGGGATATGCGACTGAGAGATGTTGGCCGCGAATCCGCCGACGGGTGGAGCGGGATACACCGTCGTCACCTGCCACGATGCGGGATCGACATCGGCGTCAGGTGTGGCACCGTCCGCCGGTGTCCCCGTCTGGATGGGTGCCTCGGGCGTCGGCTCGGTGGCCGCCGGGAATAGACCGGTGACTGCGACTGCCCCGACAACCGCGAGGAGCACGACGAGGACCGCCGGTGGGGGCGCTGCCTTCCTCACCCGATCGACATGGGCGGTGACCTGGCCGAGGTGTTGTGTGAGTCTCGTTCCCGGTGATGGGCGGAGATCTGACGGTGGCGCGCCGAGGTGTGTCTCGCAGAGACGCGCGCTGGTCGACGGCTCGACGGCGTAACACAGCATTTCGGCGAGCCGTTCGGCGTCGACAGCTCCTTGGCCGTCACCAGGTTGACCGATGCTCTCGACGATGTCTGGAGGGAGCGGGGATGACCGGGACTGTCCACCGTCTCGCGCGGTCTGCAGGTCGGCAGCGAGGGCCCGGCGGTCCCCCTCGTTGAGGCGCCGAATGTGGTACGCCAGTGTGGCTCGCTCCATATCCCGCGATCGGTCCGGAGAGTCGGCCGTCGAGACCTATAAACTACCGCCCATGTGCAGGTACCGGGCCGACTCGATTCCGGTGTCGATCAGCAAACCGTTTTGGCGAGCCGGACTGAACTCGATTCATGGCCGACCTGTCACACGCGACGGCTGTGGTGACTGGGGCGAGTTCGGGTATCGGTCGCGAGGCTGCTCGGTCGCTGGCCAGTGAGGGCGCGGACGTGGCGCTGGTGGCGCGTCGCGAGGAGCGGTTGGAGGCGCTCGCCGACGAACTCTCGACCGACCACGGTGTCGGGGCGATGCCGGTCCCGACCGACGTCTCCGAGGAAACCGCGGTCGAGGAGATGGTCGACCGGACAGTCGACCGCTTCGGCGGTCTGGACGTCCTCGTCAATAACGCCGGCGTTGGGAACCCAGGGCGGATCGACGAGGTCTCGACCGCGGAGTATCGCCGGCTGATGGGCGTCAACGTCGACGGCATGTTCTACGCGACACGGGCTGCCCTCCCCCACCTCCGCGACGCCGACGGGAATCTGATCTTCGTCGGGAGTTTCGCCGGTCAGTACCCCCGGCCGGGGAGTAGCCTCTACGCGGCGAGCAAGTGGTGGACGCGCGGCTTCGCGCACAGCCTTGCCGGGACCGTGGGCGATGACGGCGTGGCGGTCACGGTCGTGAACCCGACGGAGGTCCGAACCGAGATCGGGCCCGACACGGCCATGAAAGACCGGTTTGCCCCGGGCGAGACAACCGAACCCGAGACGGTCGGCGAGGCAATCGCCTTCGCTGCTCGCCAGACGCCGCCGGACACGGTTCACGAGCTCGATCTCTACCGGCGAGACAAGTTCGCCCACTTCTGACCGCCTGGCGGTCGTGATGGTCGTGTGGCGGCCGCAGCGTCGGTGGCGGTGGCTCCGTGGTCCTCGACTGTTCCGAGTAGCGCGATATATCGTATGTGTCGGTGCGTCGCCCGCCTCAGCCGTAATTTTCTATTTTCGCAGTTTCCGGTGAGCCCCCGGCGGCCCGGAGTGCGTCCGTGGCCACGGGCAGAAACGGCTCGTATCCGTAGACAAACGCTTGGTGGTCGGGACGCAGCGCGTCGCTCACGGCTCGCCTGATTGTGTTGTCACGGACCAGCATCCACACAGCACACCCCGCGCTGGCGAGGGTGGCGAGCCGCCGTTCGTGCATCGGTTCCTCGTCCCGGTAGACGAGAGCGGCGGTCCCACCGTCGGCGACGGCGTGCTCGGCCACCGCGAGTGCGGCGCCGACACCGGGCCCGCCCGCGATCGCGAGGACGGCCGATTCACCGTCGTAGCACGCCGTCCCGTAGGGCCCGGCGATCGTCACTTCGTCCCCGGCCGACAGGCCAGCCACCCGGCGACCGACTGTCCCGTCGGGCCGCCGGTCGACGGTCAGCTCGACCGTGTCCGAATTCGGTGGTGACGAGATGGTGTAGTACCCGGCGACCGGTTCGTCGGCCGTCTCGACGGTTATGCGGAGGAACTGGCCAGGGGTGTCGCCGAGGGTTCCCGGGTCTGAGAGCTCGACGGCTACGGCCTTCGGACCGACGTCTCGAACGTCGGCAACCCGGACCCGGGTCGAATCCATGCGTGGCACTCGTCTCCAGGCTGGCACAACGGTTCCGATCGCGGGACATCGGCCACGAGCGGCGGGTTGCAGAAGGCTTTTCCTCTCTCCTCGGGTAGCTTCGAGCCAGAATGCCCGAGGACCTGAACTGGGCCATCGGCGGCGAAGCCGGCGATGGGATCGACTCCACCGGAAAGATCTTCGCCCAGGCGCTCTCGCGAGCCGGTCGCCACGTCTTCACGTCGAAGGACTTCGCCTCCCGAATCAGGGGTGGCTACACCGCGTACAAAGTACGGACGTCTGTCGACCAGGTCGAGAGCGTGGTCGATCGCCTCGACATCCTCATCGCCCTCACGGAGCGGACGATCCACGAGAACGAAGACGAGCTCCACGAGGGCAGTGTGATCATCTACGACGGCGAGCGGACGACGATGCAGGACGTCGAGATTCCCGAGGGCATGATCGGACTGAGTGTCCCGCTGAAGCGTCTCGCCGAGGATGCCGGTGGCGCCATCATGCGCAACGTCGTTGCGCTCGGCGCCGCCTGCGAGGTGGCCAACTTCCCCATCGAAAACCTCGACGAATCACTGGAGAAACGCTTCGGGGACAAGGGGACCGCCATCGTCGAGAACAACCAGCAGGCCGCCAGAATGGGCCAGGAGTACGTCGCCGAGGAGACGGACGCGGAATTCGAGTACGAACTCGAGACGACCGACGCCGACTACGTCCTGCTGAACGGCGACGAAGCGATCGGCATGGGAGCGATCGCGGCTGGCTGCCGCTTCTACGCGGGCTATCCGATCACGCCAGCGACGGACGTCATGGAGTACCTCACCGGCCGAATCGACCGCTTCGGCGGCAAGGTCGTCCAGGCCGAGGACGAACTCGCGGCAATCAACCTCGCCCTCGGGGCCGCCAGGGCGGGCGCACGGGCGATGACGGCGACATCGGGTCCCGGCATCGACCTCATGACAGAGACCTTCGGGCTCGTGGCCACGACGGAGACGCCGCTGGTCATCTGCGACGTGATGCGCTCGGGTCCGTCGACGGGCATGCCCACGAAACAGGAACAGGGAGACCTCAACCAGCTCCTCTACGGCGGCCACGGTGAAGTCCCACGGTTCGTCCTCGCCCCGACGACCGTCGCCGAGTGTTTCTGGAAGACGATCGAGGCGTTCAATCTCGCTGAGCGCTACCAGACACCCGTGTTCCTCGTCTCGGACCTCGCCCTCGCGGTCACCGAACAGACCTACCCGCCCGAGGAGTTCGACATGGACGCCGTCGAGATCGACCGCGGTCACGTCGTCCACGCCGACGGGGTCGAGGACTGGGTCGACGACCAAGAGCGGTTCAAACCCCACGCGACCACCGAGGACGGCGTGAGTCCGCGCGTCTTCCCTGGCACGACCGGCGGTGCCCACATGACGACCGGGCTCGAGCACGACGAGCTCGGCCGCCGGACCGAAGAGGAGACTGTCCGCGTCGCACAGGTCGACAAACGGATGCGCAAGGCCGAGACAGCGGAGGAACGGGAGACGTGGGACTACCGCGAGTTCGGTGAGCCCGATGCGGACGTGTTGGTCGTCTCGTGGGGGTCGAACGAGGGCGCGATGCGCGAGGGGATGGACTTCCTCGCCGAGGATGGACTCGACGTGCGGTTCATCTCGGTTCCCTACCTGTATCCCCGGCCGGACCTGACCGAGGAGATCCAGGCGGCCGAGACGACGATCGTCGTCGAGTGCAACGCGGAGGGCCAGTTCGCGGATCTCCTCGAACACGACGTCCTCGAACGCGTCGAGCGCGTCAACAAGTATTCGGGCGTGCGGTACAAGGCGGACGAACTCGCCACGGCGATCAGGGAGACGGTCGAGCGACCCCCGGAGGCAGAACCATGAGTTCGGAGATCAAATTCACCGACTTCAAGTCGGACAAGCAACCGACGTGGTGTCCCGGCTGCGGCGACTTCGGGACGATGAACGGCATGATGAAGGCGCTGGCCGAGACGGGCAACCACCCGGACGACACGTTCATCGTCGCCGGCATCGGCTGCTCGGGCAAGATCGGCACCTACATGCACAGTTACGCGCTGCACGGCGTCCACGGTCGCGCCCTGCCGCTGGCCGTCGGCGTGAAACTGGCGAACCCCGACCTCGAAGTCATGGTCGCCGGCGGCGACGGCGACGGCTACTCGATCGGTGCCGGTCACTTCGTCCACGCGGTCCGCCGGAACGTGGACATGTCCTACATCGTCATGGACAACCGGATCTACGGACTGACGAAGGGCCAGTTCTCGCCGACCTCGCGCGAGGACTTCGAGACGGCGACGTCACCCGAGGGCCCGCAGATGGCGCCGGTGAACCCGCTGGCGCTGGCCCTCGCGTCCGGAGCGACGTTCATCGGCCAGACGTTCAGCTCGGACAGCCAGCGCCACACCGAGGTCGTCAAGGCGGCTATCGAGCACGATGGCTTCGGGTTCGTCAACGTCTACTCGCCGTGTGTGACGTTCAACGACGTGGACACCTACGATTACTTCCGCGAGACCATCGCAGATGTCGCGGAGCTGGACCACGATCCGAGCGATCCTGCCGACGCGCGTGAGAAGATTCTCGATGGCGACAAGGAGTACCTGGGGATCATCTACCAGGACGAGGACAGCGTGCCGTGGGAGGAGCGCGAGAGCCTGACGGAACCGATGGTTGACATCCCGGACGGGGCGCCCGAGGGCTCGATGGATCTCGTGCGGGAGTTTTACTGACGCCACTCCGGTCGTTCCACCGCGAGTGCGACGTGGACTGCGTGAAAGCGCGATTTGATCTGCGGGTCTCGAGAGTCACTGACAGCCCGCAACGATGCCAGAAAACACTTGGACGTCCATCTGTCGGCCCCACACGTGCCCCGCATCACGCTCGTCATCTTCGTCGGTGCCACATTGGTTCTGGCAGGATGCGTCGGTGCGCCGTCACCGGCGACGCCGACAGCGACACCCGGCCCGACCGATGCGGCGACGACGGACGGGGACTCACCGACGGCGACGCCGCAGCCATCGGTGGACTACCGAGTCAGTGCTGGGACGCTTCCCGAGGAGTTCCGGTCGGTGAATGTCACAATTCGAGTCGTATTCGTCGAGAACGATGGCGACTTCCCGGCCTGCTGGCGTGACACCCATTACGGTCCATACAAACCGACGCCGACCCCGATCAGACCGCCCACGGGGGACTGTTATCACACGACGCCGATAACGTTCGATCTCGTGGCGGAAACGGGCGAACGTGGGCTCGGTCCCGCGAGTGCCCCCGCGCGGGTCGACGCCGGACACGGCCTCGTACTCACGAACGTCTCGGCGACCTTCCACAATGGCACAGCCGTCACCGGGCTCCGGGGGAGCGGTGGTCACGTCGCGAACGTGGTTCGGGGGAGCCCAGATGGCCCGTACCGAGTGGAACTCGGCATCGAATCGTACCGGGATCGTCCGTACGACTACTGGCTCGTGTCGACGGTCACGAATACCGGCTCGACAGCCGGTTGAGTCGGGGAGACTGCCGCGTGGGCCCACGGACGTCGGAGCGGGCCCGGGTGGCAGGCAGCCCGTCTAGTGCGACTCGGCCGGCACCGGACCACCGATCTCGAATCCGTCGTAGTCGTTCTCGACGACCTCGGCACAGACCACCCGATAGATGTCCAGCCCGCCCGGATAGGGCTGGAAAATCTCCGGCTTGTCCGGGACGTTCGCTCCCCGGTACCACGACTCGGCCTCCGACATCAGCGTTTCGTCGGCCACGTCGTTCGTGTGTGCGACCCACTCGTCTTCCGCGTCTTCGGTCGGCTCGATCCGCTGGCAATCCTGCTCCTGCATGTATTCGAGGCAGTCGGCGATCCAGTCGACATGCTGCTCAATGGCTTGGGGCATGTTGGTGAGGACCGACGGGCTCTGTGGCCCGGTGATCGTGAACATGTTGGGGAAGCCGTGGACGCCCAGCCCGAGGTAGGTCCGCGGTCCATCGACCCACTTCTCCGCGAGCGTGCGGCCATTCCGGCCACGGATGTCCATCTGGAGCAGCGCGCCAGTCATGGCGTCGAATCCGGTTGCGAAGATCAGGACATCGACATCGTACTCGGCGTCGTCAGTTCGGACGCCGGCCGGGATTATTCGCTGGATGGGGTGCTCGGTGACGTCCACGAGGTGGACGTCGTCTTGGTTGTACGTCTCCCAGTAGTTGTTGTAGTTCAGTGGCGGGCGCTTGGTTCCGTACGGGTAGTCGGTCGGGACGAGCGTCTCGGCGGTTTCGGGGTCGTCGACAGCCGAGCGGATCTTGTCGCGGATGAACGCTGACACTCTCGCGTTGGTCTCCTCGTCGAGGAGGAGGTCCTCGAAGGTGCGCAGGAAGTAGAACCCGCCCTGCTCCCAGCGTTTCTCGAGTGCCGACTCGATTTCCGCCTCGGACAGCCCCTCGATCGAGTCGTGTTCGTAGTCGATCGGCATACCCAACGACGTCCGGCCGGCGTGCTCCCAGATCGCGTCGTAGTTCTCCCTGATCTCGGCAAACTCCCCCGGGTCGAGAGGCCGGTTGTTCGCCGGGGCGGCGTAGTTGGGAGTGCGCTGGAACACAGTGAGCTGTGCCGCTCGCTGTGCGACTTCGGGAATGAGTTGGATGCCCGTCGAGCCGGTACCGACGACGCCGACGCGCTTTCCGGCGAGTTCGACACCATCGTGGGGCCAGCGAGCCGTGTGGTACCACTCTCCGTCGAGGGAATCCAGGCCGTCGAAGTCCGGGACGAACGGATCCGAGAGACAGCCGACTGCCGTGATGAAAAAGCGCGACGTGACCTGCTCGCCGTCCGCTAGGGTCACAGTCCAGGTGCCCGTCGGTTCGTCGTACGTCGCCGATTCGACGAACGACTCGAATTGGATGTCGCGACGGAGATCGAGTTCGTCGGCCACGAACCGGAGGTAGTCGAGAATTTCGGACTGCTCGGGGTACCGCTCGGTCCACTCCCACTCCTCGAGCAGCTCGTCCGAGAACGAATAGCAATAGATGTGGCTCTCGCTATCGCACCGGGCGCCGGGATACCGGTTCCAATACCACGTCCCGCCGACGTCGTCTGCCGCTTCGAAGACACGGGTCGAAAACCCAAGCTCCCGCAGGCGATGGAGCATGTAGAGCCCCGAAAAGCCCGCACCGACGACCACGGCGTCGACATCCGTCTCACTGTCCCCTGACGTGGCGTGGGACGGCTCGATCGAGGTCACGGTCGTGTACCGGGCATACCACCGTAGTGGTCATTAAAGCTGGCGTCGGCTGTGGCCGTGCGACCCACCACAGGGACACCTGAGCTGCGGCATTGCGACCCCGGCAAACGGTTAACTCCCGGCCGAATTACCTGGGCCCATGGAACGGACGGTGCTGCTCACCGGGTGTTCGTCCGGTATCGGGCGGGCGAGTGCCCTGGCGTTTCTCGATCGGGGATGGACGGTGTACGCCACCGCCCGGGACCCAGCCGACATCGAGGATCTCGGTGAGCGGGGATGCGAGACGGCCGAACTCGACGTCACGGACGAGGCGCACAGTTCGCGTGTCGTCCGCCGCATTATCGACGAGTACGGTCACATCGACTGTCTGGTCAACAACGCTGGGATCGCCCAAACCGGGGCCATCGAGGAAGTCCCGACAGACCACCTCCGGGCCCAGTTCGACGTCAACGTGTTCGGCCCCCACCGCCTCGTCAGGGCCGTTCTCCCGCACATGCGCGAGCGGCGTCGCGGCACGATTATCAACGTATCGAGCGTCCTGGCCCACGTCGCGCTTCCCGCCGCTGCACCCTACGTTAGTGCGAAACACGCGATGTACGGCTATTCTGCGGCCCTGCGGACGGAGGTTGCTCCGTTCGGCATCGATGTCGTCCACCTGGAGCCGGGGTTCGCCCAGACCAGGCTGGACGAGAAGACCGAGGAGACGCTGGCTGCGGTCGTCGACGAGGACAGCCCGTACGACCGGCTCCATCAAACGGCCATCGACGTGAAGAACGTCATGATGAGCGACCTCGTTGCCGACGATGCCGCGGACGTGGCCGCAGCGATCGTCACAGCAGCGGAGACCGACAAGCCACGCTTTCGTCAGCCGGTCGGGCTGAACGGTCGGCTGTTGCTCGCGAGTCGGTTCCTTCCCGATCGACTGCGGACGTGGGTGACCGAGTC
>CAYLJD010000033.1:0-12076 GCA_964383875.1 uncultured Halobacteriales archaeon | reverse complement strand
AACGTCGGCCGGTTCGTAGTGCGGGAGATCATGTTCGACAGCCGAGAGCACCCGGTCACGGACGGCGATGGAGAGGGCAGCGAACTCGCGGGTCTGGAAGGCGGGCTTGACCTGGCCCCAGATGTACACTGCCAGATCAGGTTCGTGGGCGACCAGTGTCCGCCAGATGGAGTTCACGATCGGTGCCCGGAACGTCGTTCGGATGTCAGCATAGAGGCCGCGCTGGACCGGCGTGGCGTCGGCCTCGTAGACCTGTTCGGTGGGATCCATGCCGGCCGTTCGGCCGTCAGTCCCAACTGAGTAACGGTCGACACGCAGGTCTTGATCCGTCTCCGGTGGTTGTCCAGACGTCCCAGGGGCTCGTCGCTCCGCGAGGGATCCCACCCACCGATGGACTAATATGATATACTGTGATATGTTGGCGAGTAATGGTTGAGCAGAATCCGGAGGGGCGGGTGGACACACGGACAGCGGCCCCCGACCCCCTCGCATTTCTCGTCAGGTCGTGGAATCGGTTCGACGTACTGAACGCACTCGAGTCGACGACCCGGACCCGCCGCGAGCTTCGGGAGTTGACGGGTGTATCCCGGCCGACACTGAGCAGAATTCTCTCAGATCTGGTCGACCGAGGGTGGGTCACTCGGCAGAACGACGTCTACAGGGCGACGCCAATTGGGCGGGTTGTCGCCGGAGAACTGGAATCGGTCGTCGCGAACATCGAGGCCGCACGCGAACTTGGCGCCGCGTTGGACTGGTTCGACACCGAGGCATTCGGGTTCGATTTAGCCCACCTCGCAGACGCGGAGATCCTCACTCCGAGCCCCCAAGACCAGACCGGGCCTATGCGTCAACTCGCGGCCTACATCGACGACACGGCAGAGATGCGATGCGTGGCGACGGGTGTCACATACGAGGTCGTCAATGCCATTTGTGAGGCCTGTGTCGCCGGGTCATTGCGGTTGCGCTGTCTCATGGATGACGATGCAGTCGCTGGTGTCAGAGCCGAACCGGACCTCGCCAGCCAGTTCGCCGAGATGATCGATCGCGGGCAGTGTACTGCCTACCGATACGTCGGCGACGAGGAGTTGCTCGACTTCAACGTCTTGGACTCGGTCGTGTTGTTCTGTGGGATCAGTGACGCTGGGCTTCCCCAGGGCGTCGTAGTCTCGGACGACGACACTGTCCGCTCGTGGGCAACCTACCACTTCGACACACTCAGGGATCAGTCTGCGCCACTCGACGCTGATGCGTTCACGGCGTGAACATTCTTTTACCCGGTAATATAATCTCGATTTCTCGACTGTATCTACCGCATGGATCGGTCACCAGTCCTGTGGAGTGAGATGGCACGACGGATTGCCGCCACCGGCCTCCCAGCGATCGCGGGGGATCCGCCATGAGCGAGCTGACTTTCGAGAAACCGGGACCGGGTACGTGGGAGCTGGACGAAGCCCACTTTTCGCGACCGTTCTCCCGGTGGATGCAGGCAGTGTTTCCGCCGGCGATGGAGGAGGGGTTTGGCAAGTCGATGGCACACTACGGCGCCTTGCTCGACGAACCCGAAGTGGCGGCGGTCAACGGGTTCATGTATCTCTCGATGCGACCAGTCGTCGGTCCCGTCGAGGCAGATGATCCACCGCCGAAGGTCCTCTTCACGCTCCTGAAGTGGTTCCATCCGACCCTTCGCCGGCGGTTCAGTCGCATGGCAGAGACCTTCGAAACGAAACGATGGCGGGAGGACGTCGAACGTTGGGATACCGAGTGGAAGCCGGAGCGCATCGAGGAAAACCGAGTGCTTCAGTCGATTGAGCCGTCCGACCTCGATGACGAAACGTTACTCGATCACGCGGAGGACTGCCGCCAGACGGCTGCGGACGGGATCGTGCTCCACCACCGGATGGATCTGTGCCCGTTGTTGCCGATAGGGGATTTCTTGGCACACGCCGAGGAGTGGACCGACCGGCCCGCGGGGGAGTTGCTCGGGCTGTTCGACGGTGCCTCGCCGATCACCGTCGGTGCTGTCGAAGAGCTCGAAGCGGTCGTCGCCGCCATCGAGGACGATCCCGATGCCCGGGCGACGTTATTCGGTGATGGGCCATCCACCGAGATTTTTGAGGCCTTGCGATCCAGATCGGATCCCGTCGGCCACGCGATGCAGGAGTGGCTCGATGTCGTCGGCTATCGCATCGTTTCGGGGTACGATGTCGCGGACTTCTACGCGCTCGAAAACCCGTCGATTCTCATCACGACGCTCCGGTCGGCCGTCTCGGGCGACTTCGAGGGCACCATCGATCACGACGCCGGGGAGACGCTCGAAGAGATCCGACGAGACGTGCCGTCGGCCCACCGAAATGCGTTCGACGAACTGTACGAGGAGGCGCGGTTCACGTACCGGATCCGTGACGAGCGCTCGTTGACGGACCTGTGGACGCTCGGATTGGTCCGCCGGGTATTGTTGGAGATCGGACGCCGCCTGACCGACCGCGGCCAGATTCACGAGCCCGCACACGCGGTGGACCTCACGCCAGACGAACTTGTCGCAGCCATGCGGAACGGCGGCGGCCCGTCAGCCGACGAGGTCGCCTCGTACGTCGAGCATCGGACCACCCACGACAACGACGACGCCCCCAGCCGCCTCGGTCCCGAACCGGCGCCAGCCCCGCCAACAGACTGGTTGCCAGACCCGTCGGCGAGAGGGATGCGAGCCATCGAGACGATGTTGGGGCATCTGCTCGAGTCCGGTGAGCGGGCGTCGGACGACGATGTCGTCCGCGGGCTCGGGGCGAGCGACGGGTCGGTCGAGGGGTCCGTGCGGATTGTCTCGGGTCCCGAGGATTTCGAGAAGATCGAAGAGGGAGACGTGCTCGTCGCCGAAACCACATCTCCGGCCTTCAACGTGGTCTTGCCGTTACTCGGGGGCGTCGTGACCGATAACGGTGGGGTTCTCTCACACGCGGCTATCGTCGCCCGCGAATACGGGATCCCCGGTGTCGTGGGCTGTAACGACGCGACGGATCGGCTCGCGGACGGGACACCGGTGGCCGTCGACGGCGAGGACGGGACGGTCCGCGTCCTCGGATGACCGTCGTTCGCCTCGCAGACGCCGACGATCGGCACCGCTTCGGCGGGAAAGCCTACGAACTCGGCGCTGCGGTTCGGGCTGACCTTCCTGTCCCCGCCGGGCTCGCCATCTCCCACGAGTTCCTCGACGACCTCGTCGACGGCACCGTGGCCGAGTCCACGATCGTCGACCAGATTCAGGAGCTCGACGGCCCGTACGTCGTTCGGTCGTCCGGAGTCGGGGAGGACAGTGAGACAGCGAGCTTCGCGGGCCAGCACCGAACAGAACTCAACATCCGCGACGCCATGGGGGTGATCGAGGCCCTCCAGCGCGTGCACGAATCGGCACGGACCGAGGCGGTCCAGGAGTATCGTGCGCAACTGGGACTCGATTCGACACCCCACATGGGGGCCGTCGTCCAAACGATGGTCGATGCCGACGCCTCGGGCGTGCTCTTCACGCGCAATCCCGTCACCGGGAGTGACGAGTACGTGATCGAGGCGGCCTGGGGGCTCGGCGAGGCGGTCGTCGACAGTTTGGTCACGCCCGATACGTACCGGATCGACCCGAGTGGCCGCGTCATCGACCGGCGCGTCGGAACCCAAGATATCCGCGTCGTGCCGGCCAGCGGTGGCGGAACCTCAACCGTGGAGGTGCCAACCGAGAAACGAGCCGAGCGATGTTTGACCGACGACGATCTTGAGGCACTCCACCGGCTCGCCGATTACTGTGACTCGTTTCGAAGCGGCGGCCACGATATCGAGTGGGCGATCGCGGACGAGCAGATCTTTCTCCTCCAACGACGGGACATCACGACGCAGGGGTGAACTCTGATGGCTGCGGGCGGCCTGACGCACTCCGAGGCGGGGCCGACCGACCGCCAGGAGTCAGGGTGCCATTCAGCGTTCTCGCACCACGAATTCCTGCCCTGGCGGCATGCGCAGTGTCATCTCCGGCGAGGTCGGTGGCTCTCCGTCCGGTTCGTTCGTCCCTGCCCACTCGAGGGCGTACTCCCGCCCGATGTGGACGAGTGCGAGCTTCGCCTCGAGCAGGGCGAACTCCCGGCCGATGCAGATGCGGGGACCGCCGCCGAACGGTGCGTACGCGAAGTCGTGTAATTCCCGCCGGAGTTCCTGGGTCCACCGCTCCGGTCGGAACGTCGTCGGGTCGTCGAAGAACCGCTCGTCGCGCTGGATATTCCGGATCGGCAGCGCGACGGTCTCGTTCGCTGGAATGCGGTACCCGTCGACCACGAGTTCCTCGTTCGTCCGACGCGGGAGTGCGTATACCGGCGGATACAGCCGGAGGGATTCAGTGAGAACCTTGTCGGTGTAGTCCAGATTTCGGATGTCATCGACTGACGGATCGGCGTCGAGGTCGTCGATCTCCGCGTGGAACTGCTCGCGCACCTCGGGGTGGTTCGCCAGCGCCCAGAACGCGAAGCTCAGCGACGTGGTCGTCGTGTCGTGGCCGGCGAAGATGATCGTCACCATCTGATCCCGGAGGCGGTCGTCCGTCAGCATGGCCGCATCCGCGCCGCCGACCTCGCGGAGGGCCACGAGCAACGAGAGCAGGTCGTCGGCCTCGCCGGGATTCGCCGGTGGATCGTCGGCTCGCTCTTCGAGCAGTCGGCCGGCCTCGTCCCGAAGTGCTGCCTTGGCCTGCCTGAACCGCCGCCGCGACGGCGTCGGCACCCACGGCGGAAGAAGGTAGGACGTCCGGACGAACCACTCGTGGAGGTCCTCCGCGGCCGTGCGGAGCCGCTCGTCGCCATCGAGGGTGAGTTCCCGTCCGAGCACGGTGGCGAAGAGCACGTCGAGAGTCATGCGGGTGAACTCCGCCTGGAGGTCCAGGCGGTCCCCGTCGGTCCACCCCTCGCTCCGGCGGACGATTTGTTCGACCATGCCGTCGGCGTATCCTGCTACACTGTCGCGTGTGAACAGCGGCTGCAGTGCCTTGCGTTGGGCCTGCCATTCCGCTCCCTCGACGGTGAGCAGGCCCTCGCCGAACGCGATCCGGAAGTCCGCGGACTTTCGGAATTTGTCTCGATCGGTGACGAGGACGCGTTTGAGGTGGTCGGGGTGGGCGAAGTGGTAGATGTCTCCCTGCCCCAGCAGCCGTGTTCGGTAGAGATCACTCGCCGCATACGCTCGTTCGCCGAAGCCGAGCGTGTCACGCATCGCCCGCACGATGTGGAGCGTCGGCCGTCCAAGCTCCGGCGGATAGGGTGGTAGCGGCTGATCAGTCGGATTCTCCCCACCCCCGGTCTCACTGGGCGCCTCAGTGTCGAGACTCATAGCTCACGTATCGGGTTGCACTCTGAAACTGTTTGTGGATTGTTTTCACCGGGCACACGCGGCGTTTCGGCCCGGAGTGCGTCGTTTCCCTCACTTCCCCTCGAATTCCGGCTCGCGGTCCTCGGCGAAGGCAGCCGTTCCTTCGGCAAAGTCGTCCGTACTCGAGAGCCGGCCGGCGGCCTCGCCGTCGTAGTCGATGCCGGCTTCGAGACCCAGTTCCATGGACAGGTTGATCGACTGCTTGATCGCACGGACGCCGAGTGGCGCCCGCGAGGCGAGGTCGGCAGCGAAGTCCCAGACCGCCTCGTCGAGGTCGTCGCCCGGGTAGACATCGTGGACCAGCCCTTCGTCGGCCGCACGGTCGGCCGAAATGTGCGTGCCGGTCATCGCCAGTTCCTTGGCAACCGCGGGGCCGGCGATCTTGCTGACCATGTGCCCACCGCCGGCACCCGGCAAGAATCCCAGGTCGATCTCCGGGAAGCCGAAGGTGCTGTCGGCGCTGGCAAACCGGAAGTCGGCCGAGAGGGCCGTTTCGAACCCGCCGCCGAGACAGTAGCCGTCGATCTTGGCCACGATCGGCGCCGGAAACTCCCGGATCGCTTCGTAGTGGGACTGCCGGTCGGCCGAGAATCCGCCGCCGAATTCAGTGATATCGGCCCCGGCGCAGAACGCTCTGTCACCGGCCCCCTCGAGAATGACTGTGCGGAGGGCGACGCCGTCAGCGTCGGCGTCCTGATCTCTCAGCAGCTCCAGCCCGTCGACGATGTCGCTGCGCAACTGCGCGTTGAGCGAGTTCAACGCGTCGGGTCGATTCATGGTGATCTCGCCGATGCCGGAGTCCTCGTCGAACGTGACCTCTGCTGCGTCGAGTGATTCGCGCATACGCCGATGCATCTTCCCCCGGGAGGTTATACCTTCGCGTGGCCAAACGGCGTCGACAGCGTGGACGAACCGGGTTCGAATCCGGTTGGGCGTCTCGACCGACTCGCCCCGATCAGACTGCAGCCACGGTGCTAGCCGGGAAGGCCAGCGATCACGTCGCGGTACTCGTCTTCGGTGAACGCCTTGAGCGTTTCCGTACTGATGGCCCCCTTTTGCGCTTCACCGAGAGCAAACTGGGCGAACGTCTCGTCGTCCGGAAACTCGCTGACGAGGACGATGTCGTACCGCCCGAACGTGAGATAGAAGTCGGTCACCTCCCCGCCGAGTGAGCGGGCGAGCGCTTTGGCGTCTTCGAGCCGGTTCGGGCTATCCTCGAGGGTCTGGATTCCCTCCGCGGTGTATTCCAGTAGGCTGACGTACGTTGGCATGGGTTGATCCTCCGTGTGAGGCGTCGCTGGCGTGACCGCCCACGCCAGGATGCCCGACCGTACGTCTCTCCCCAACGACATATAGATTGGTTGACGCGGCGGCGTGGCACGCCTGCTGCCAGCCACCCCCGCCTCGATTTCCGTTCGCGCGGCGGAGGTTTATTTCAGACCCGCTCGGTGAGGGGGATAATGCCCACCGGGGACCCGACCACTGACGCCTCGCTGTTGGACCACGCAGATGCCACTTCGACATATCGCGAGGCCAATGGCGTCGAACTGCACGTCGTGGCGGCGGGCGACCCCGACGATCCACTGGTCGTACTGTTGCACGGATTCCCCGAGTTCTGGTACGAGTGGCGCGCATACGTCGACCCACTGGTCGACGCGGGGTACCGCGTCATCGTCCCGGATCAGCGGGGGTACAACGTGAGTGAGAAACCCAGTGGCACGCGCGCCTACCGGACGAGCGAACTGTCCGCCGATGTCGCGAGCCTCATCACATCGGAGGGTCGGGACGCAGCCCACGTCGTCGGTCACGACTGGGGGGCTGCGGTGGCCTGGGACCTCGCATTGCGCCAGCCCGACCGCGTCAATCGGCTCGGCATCATCAACGTTCCACACCCGGTTGTGTTTCGGAATACACTCCGTTCGAGCCTCCGACAACTCCGGCGGAGCTGGTACATCCTCTTCTTCCAGCTGCCGCGCCTGCCGGAGTGGGTGTCTCGTCGCAACGACTACGCTGCGTGGGTAGCTGCGACCCAGGGCGGGGCCAGGGATGGCGCCTTTTCTGCGGCTGATATGGATCAGTACCGGACGGCCTGGGATCAGCCAGGCGCGGTTACCGGCATGCTCAACTGGTACCGGGCAATCAGACACACTGACGCTCCCCCACGCCAACAGGTCGAGTCCCCGACATTGGTGATCTGGGGCGAGCAGGACCAAGCACTCATCCCCGAGATGGCGCCAGCGAGCGTCGATTTCTGCGAGACCGGCCGCCTCGAACGGTTCCCCGATGCGACCCACTGGATCCCCCACGAGCGGCCTGACGAACTGACAGAGCTGCTGCTCGGCCACCTCGAGTCCTGAGCGTCCGATGGGACGGCGCCAGCCAGCCGGTGGTCCACCCTGGGTTGTCCAGCGGAGGGGGTCAGTCGTCCGAGACGGTCGGGCCGCTTCGGGCCGGAGCGGCGTCGCCGAGGAGCGTCTGGACGACGAGCATGACGACGGCGGCCGCGACGACCACACAGAGCAGGTACTCGGTCCGGTAGCCGATCCGGGCGGCGACCGGGAGCGCGATCACCGGACCCGCTGCCGAGCCGATGTCGCCGAAGACGTTGTACACACCGCCCATCTTTCCGATGTCGTCGGCCGGGCTGATGTCACCGAGATAGGCCAGCATAGCAGGGTTCGTCCCGCCGACACCGACCCCGACGAGGATGACGGCGAGGACCGTCGTGACCAGCGTCGGGACGAACGCGAGTATTGCGAATCCGAGAGCCAGGAGGGAGAGTGATGGGATGACGACACTGGCCCGGTTGGTCACCCGGTCCGACAGATCGCCCGCCACGAAGGTTGTCAAGCCTGCCGCCAACACGCTCACCGCCATGAGCGCCCCGCTCACGCCGATCGCGGAAAGGGAGCCGATGCGGATGTTGTTTGCCTCGGCGTACAGCACGATCGTCGCCAGGAGGATGCCCGCAAACAGCAGGCGGACGGCGAAGTTGACGGCGCCGATCGTGAAGATGCGCATGTCGGCCCGGACGATGCCGGGAAGGTCGCGGATCCGCGCCGGTTCCGTCACGTCGGGGACGACGTCGGGGAGGACGACTGTCGCCACGACCGCGGCGAACACACCGGCGATTCCGGCGGCAGCGAAGGCGACCGCGTACCCGTACAAGCTCGTCAAAATGCCCCCGAGGACCAGTCCCGACGGAAATCCCAGACTCTGTCCCCCGCGGAAGTACCCGATCCACCTGCCCCGGTTTTGCTCTGTGGTCACGTGGATGACGGTGCTGAACGCGCCGACGAAGACGAATGCTGACCCCAGTCCCCACAAGAGCCGTGAAGCGAAGAAAATCTCGGCCGAACCGAGCACGGGCACGAGCTCCGGGGACAGGCCGATGACGTAGCCGAAGGGGGTCAGCCCCTGCAAGAAGAGACCGCCGATCATCGGCCGACGCGTCCCCACGGTGTCGATGATCTGGCCGGCCGGCGTGTTCATCACGAGCCGCGTGAAGCGGTTTGCCGACAGGATGAGCCCGACGACGAACGGCGCGATCCCGAGGACGTCGCCGAGTGTCGGCAACGTCGGGAACGCGACGCCAGCGCCCACGCCACCGAAGAACACGCCGGCGACGAGACCGCCGACGACGATCGGGACGTTGTATTCCGGCTCGGCGTCGCTCATTCTGCCTCCGGCTCGCAGAGCCACTCGTGGACGATCGCCTCCAGAACGGCGTCCACGTCGGCTTCGACGTCGTCCACGTCCAGCGTCACTTCGTAGTTCCGAGCGCCAGTCGTGGCCGCGAGGAGCGTCATTGCCGTCTGCTCCGGATCGACTGAGCGGAACACGCCCTGGTCGATGCCGTCCTCGATGATCTCGACCATCCGGTCCCGCACGGTGGAGACGTTGACAGTGAGCTGCCGACGGAACTCGGGATCGTAGGGCGCCTGCGCCCGGATCTGCAGGAGGGCCGTGGAGAGCTGCTCGTGGTCGAAGCCGTCGGCACCCGTCGGATCCTGCATCCCGAGGAGTGCCTGCAACACTGCCAGCAACCGCTCCTCCGGCGTCCCGAGATCAGCCCCGTCGGCCTCGGGATCGAACTGGTCGAGGAGGTACTCGAGGAATGCGACCAGGAGGTTCTCTTTCGTGTCGTAGTGGTAGTGCAGGACCGCTTTCGTCTTGTCGAATTCGTCGGCGATCGCCTGCATCGTCAGATTCGCCCCGCCGTGTTCGCAGAGGGCCCGATACGTCGCCCGCATGATGGCTTCCTTCGTCTCGTCAGCGGTGTCCCGGCCGGCCATGGCGATATTAACTAACTGGTTAGTTGGCACCTAACGCTTTCGACCTCGTCCGACGAGTGTCACCGACTCACACGCGTTGGCGCTGGCGTGGATCGCCTGATGCATCCCCATTGACGGGTCGGCCGCACCTGGGAAGCCGACCACGTTCCGGAGGCGCGTCTGTTACTCGGCGAGCGCGGCTTCGAGAGCACGACACCACGCGAGGAGCGACTCGTCGGCCGCCGCACGCCCAGCAATCTGCAGCCCTATCGGCAGTCCGGTGTCGGTCGTGGATGCCGGGAGCGTGACGGTCGGCACCCCGGCGTGTGTCCACGGGAGGTTCATGACCGGGTCACCGGTCGTGTCGGTCCCTTCTGGTGCAGGCCCGGGGGCACTTGGACTGAGAATGACGTCTAGATCGGAGTCGTCCATACAGTCGTGGATGGACTGGCGGAGCAGCGTCCGACCACGCCGACCCTCGGCCACCGATTCGACGTCGATGTCACGGCCACGTTCGATCAGCGCGGCCGTCGTCTCGGCGTAGCGTTCGCTGTATTCCGGATACAGTTCGGCGTGCGCCAGGGCGGCCTCGCCGGCGACGAGCCGTTCGTGCCGCTCGTTCACGGCTTCGATCTGGGGAAACACCTCGACCCGTTCGATGTCGTAGCCTGCGGCGTCGAGCCGTGCGAGGTGCGTCTGGAAGTGGTCCTGGCCGGTCGACGAGGCCTGCGACAGGTACGCGCCGTCGACGGCGCCGAGTCGAGGACGCGTCTCGGGTTCCCCGACCGGCTGCCATCCCTCACAGAGAACGCTTGCTGCGAGCTGTGCTCCGTCGACGTCCTGCGTGAAACAGCCGACCTGATCGACCGAGGCCGCGAGGGGGACGACGCCGTCAGTGGACACTCGCCCGTCGGTGGGTTTGATGCCCACGACGCCACAGAACGCGGCGGGTCGGATCACGGAGCCGACAGTCTGCGTGCCGAGTGCGAGCGGGACGAGGCCGGCGGCGACGGCCGCTGCGGAGCCGCTACTGGACCCGCCGGGGGCGTAGTCGGTGTCGTGGGGATTCGTCGTCGGTCCGGGCTCGGCGTAGGCGAATTCGGTCGTGACAGTCTTGCCGAGCACGATCGCGCCGGCGTCGCGGAGCGCCGTCACGCTCGCGGCTTCCGTCCCCTGAAATGCGTCTGCTGGCAGGCTCGAGCCGGCACGCGTCGCCATTCCGTCGACGTGAAAGACGTCCTTGACGCCGATCGGCACGCCGTAGAGCGGCGGCCGCTCGGCCGGATCGGGGAACTCGGCCTCGATGGTCCTCGCGTCGGCCTGCACCCGCGACCAACGGTCCGATTCCGGCAGGAACGCCTCGATAGCCGGTTCGACGGTCGAGAACCGGTCTTGTATCGCGGTGACGAGATCGGTAGGCGTCTGATCGCCGGTCCGGAGCTCACGGGCCATTGGTGCGAGCGGTGCCGTCGCGGTATACGACGCCATCGATGGGTGCCTCGGGTCACGCAATTCGGGCTGCGTCAAAGAAATGTGGGATCCGGGTCTGTCGACGAAAAGGGTCAGTCTGTCCACCGGAACGATTTACAGGCTCACCTACCCAAAACGGTCGACATGGACGTGCCAGAGGCACAGGTCGAACTGGCCGCAGCCATTCTCGCCGATAGCGAGCACGTGGTCGCCTTCACGGGGGCCGGCGTCAGTACGGAATCCGGCATTCCCGACTTCCGGAGCGAGGGTGGCATCTGGGATCACTACGATCCGAGCGACTTCACGATCGACGCCTTTCGACGGGATCCGACGGGCTACTGGGAACGAAATCTCGAGCGCCGGGAGGAGATGGAGTTCGACTGGGACACCGTCGAGCCCAATCCGGCCCACGAAGCCATCGCCCGTCTCGAACAGCGCGGCCCGCTCTCGTCAGTCATCACCCAGAACGTCGACGGCCTCCACCAGGCGGCCGGCAACGACGATGCGAACGTCCTCGAGCTCCACGGGACCCGCCACGAGGCGAAGTGCCTGGACTGCGACCAACGCTTCCCGGTCGACGAGCTGGAGCGCAAACTGGATGCGGAACCGTTGCCGCCACGATGTGCCACGTGCGAGGGCCTCGTCAAACGTGCGACGGTCTCGTTTGGGGAGGCGCTCCCACGGGACACCCTCCAGCGGGCCCAGGCCGAGGCGTTGGCCAGCGACTGTTTCCTCGTCGTCGGTTCGTCACTCACCGTCGAACCAGCCGCGTCGTTGCCGCGGACGGCCTCGGAGAACGGTGCCATGTTGATCATTGTCAACCTCGACTCGACCCCAATGGACGCCGAGGCCGACGCGGTGATTCAGGCGAAGGCCGGCGAGGCCCTCCCACGGCTCATCGACCGCAGCGTCGCCTGACAGGTCGGGGGGGCTCT
>CAYLJD010000032.1:0-24402 GCA_964383875.1 uncultured Halobacteriales archaeon | reverse complement strand
GTCGCCCAGCAGTTCGTCCACGAGAGCCGGATCCGGCAGGCGGCGGCGAGTCTCGGGGCGGCACAGTTCTGCGTCGACGAGGCGGTCGCGTACGCGACGGAACGAGAGACGTGGGGCACCCCGCTCGCGGAACGCCAGGCGATCCAGTTTCCCCTCGCCGAACTCCACACGGAAGCCGAGATGCTCCGCAATACGATCCGGAAGACCGCCGCGGCCATCGACGCCGAGGGCGAGATGATCACCGAGTCCGAATCGTCCGTCAGCCAACTGGTCGCGATGTGCAACTACACGGCAAACAACCTCGTGTGTCGGGCGGCCGACCGGGCGATGCAGGTCCACGGGGGCATCGGATACAGCCGCCACAAGCCCTTCGAGCACATCTACCGACACCACCGCCGGTACCGCATCACGGAGGGTGCCGAGGAGATTCAGAAGCGTCGCGTCGCCGGCCACCTCTTCGGCTTCATCTGATACCCTGGTGCCGCGCACTCTCGGTCAGGTGTCCGGGTTTTGTACCTCGATCATGCCGAGGCCGATCCACGAGATGACGACGTCCCCGTCTTGGTTGACGCCCTCGAGCCGGCTATCGACGTAACCGCGTCCGGGATCGCTCTGCGAGACGCGTTTGTCGACCACTTCCGTTCGGACGTGGAGGGTGTCGCCGGGCCGCACCGGAGCCTGCCACCGGAGGTCGTCGACGCCGCGGGCGCCCATACTGGCTCGTTCCTGGACGGGCCCGTCGGCGATGAGGCGCATACACATCGCTGCGGTGTGCCAGCCGGAGGCGACGAGCCCGCCAAAATGCGACTCGGCTGCCGCGTCGTCGTCCAGGTGGAAGGGTTGCGGGTCGTACTTCTCGGCGAATTCGACGATTTCGTCCTTCGTGACGTCGTATTCGCCGAACTCTCGCGTGTCACCAACGTCGATGTCCTCGTAGTACTGCATTGCCCGCCCGTGAGACAGCGCCGGCAATGAAATTGTTGAAAGGCGGGCGTCTTCGATGCGCGATTGGCGGCGGGACCGGGGGTACCTGGCGGTCTGCCCATTGAGTGTACGAGACGGCTCTGTTTCACGGTTCGGCACTGAGACCGGTCAGTCCGTGGCACTCTCGGACGGAGCGCCAGCGTCAGCCGGGCGATCGCCACGGGTCCGGACGTGCAGCGCAACGCCGCAGGCGACCGAGACGATTCCGGCGACCGTCGCAATCCCGAAGGCGATTCTGTAGCCGAGCGCCGTGTAGACGCGCGTCCCGTTGACCATCTCGCCGGTCCAGAAAGCGTCCAGGGCCGCACCGAGGATCACGGGGAAAATAGCGGCCCCGATCCACCCCATCGTGTTGATGAGGCCGATGACGGTCCCGCTCGCGCCGTCGGGATGTCGCTCCCGGATGACGGTGAAGGCAAGGGGAATGCCACCCCGGAGGATGCGGCCGAAGAGGAAGATGGCGGCGATGAGCAACAGCGGAATGCCGTCGAGGAAGACGGCAAAGAGGGCCCAGGTCCCGCCGAAGACGATCGCCGAGAGGGCGATCAGTTCGGTCCGCCGACCGAGCCGGTCAGACAGCCAGCCGAACAGCGTCGGGCCGATCATCCCTCCGATGTTCCCGACGAGGAGGTAGACTGACGCCTCGGTGACCGAAATATCGTACATCTGGACCAGGTACGGGATGCCCCAGAGGCCGAAGATCGTGATGCCGATACCCGTCATGAAAAAGAGCATGATCCCGAGGAGCCAGGTTTCGACTTCTCGGATCGCACCGATGACGTACCGTTTGAGGTCGGTGGCAGTCACGTCCGGACGGTCCGGTGTCCCATCGATGGTCGGCAGGCTGGCATCGGCCGGCGAATCGTGTGAGAGTAGGACTATCCCGACTGCGGATCCCAGGCCGACGAGCCCGAGTCCAACCATCGTCCCCCGCCACCCGAGGCTGGCGATGGCGATGGCCAGGGGCGTCGTCGCCGCGAGCCCGCCGAGGATCCCGACGCTGAAGGTCACTCCCGTCATCGTGCCGAATTCGTCGGGTCGGAACCAGTTCGCACAATAGCGCAGGACCGAGACGAACAGCACACTGGCGCCGAAGCCGACGAGCAACCGGCCGACGAACGCCACGCCATAGGTCGTCGCAATTCCAAAGGCGAGTGCCCCCACACTCATGATGGCCGTTCCGCCGCCAGCAATTGCCCGGGCCCCGTACCGATCGGTCAGCAGCCCGGCCGGCACCTGGAACACGGCGTAGAGGTAGAAAAACGAGGAGTGGAGCAGCCCGAGGCTGGCACCGGTCGTGTCGAACGAGCGCATGAGTTGCTCCGAGAGGACGGCCGTCGACGTCCGGTGGAGGCTGACGAGGAAGAACGCGGTCACCAAAAACCCCCAGCCGATCCACCGACGCCGGTACGGGTCCGAGAGGGGATTCACACGCCGCTCGGTTCGACGTGACTGCTCATAAACGTGGGCATCTCGGCACCTTTCAGTCCGACGGGGCGATGTCGACCCAGATGGGTCCGGCCCACGCCATACCGCCGTCCGCTTGACGGACGCGCACGGAGTACACGTCGGCGTCCGTCCCACGCTCGTCGTCCCAGGCGACGCCAGTGATCCCCCCGTCGTCGGTCCAGGTGGTCTCCACGGTGTAGGTCGACAGCGGCGCGGCTGGATCGTCCGTCCCGTCGACGCGGCGCCAGTCCTCGGTGTTCTTGACGAGCACGGCCGAGGCGATCGGTGCTGTCCCGCCGATCTCGAGTGAGATCTCCCGCGGCTCCCTCGGCCCGTTGACCCGCACGACGCTCCCGTTGTCGCCGACGGCCTGCCCGTTGATCTCGAAGTCGAGAAGGATCCGGTGGGGCTGGGACGTCCCGTAGACCCGTCGCGAGCGGAGCGCCTCGAAAATCGCCGTCCGTGTGAGTTCCGGCGCCCGGAAGGCAACCAGGCCGCCCGGATAACTGGGCTCGTTCCAGATGCGCCAGATCAGCCCCCAGCCGACCCCGCCGTCACGCCACTCGGCCAGCGACGGCAGATGCGGCTCGGCGTGGAGCAGCGAGTGGCCCGGCATGGGGCCGTGAAAGTCCGACGAGGCCAGCATACCCACCCGGTGGCCGAGGCGAAGGGCGTCGTGGACGTAGTGGCCCGGCGTTGCGGCCTCGCCCTGTCCCATCGCCACCGGATGGCGGTTGCCGTCCGCCGCCGGGCGTTCGCTGCTTCCCCACTGGGAGTAGACTTCCACCAACGGGGCCACCTCGTCGTCGTAGTCGGTCGCGGCGAAGTCGAAGGGGAACGTCGCCTCGGCCGTGTGGTGGGGGATTGCCAGCGCACGGCCGTCGCCCCGTTCGTTGAAGTCACGGAGGCGGGCGAACAGTTTTTCGTACGTATTCGACGCGTCGTCCATCGAATCGAACAGGGCAACGTCGTCGACGCCGTCGAAGTAGACGTTGATGTGCCCGCCGACGTTCGGCTGTTTGGTCCACTCGTAGCCGAACAGCGTCACGAACTCCCCCGGCTCGTGGAAGGCGGCAGCGACGTCGCAGAGGCGGTCGAAATACCGCCCGTGCATCCGCCGGCGCTGGAGCCGCGGTGGAATGAAAAAGCCCATCGTATCGTGATCGGTGCAAGCGACGACGTCGAGCGACATGACGTCGCGACCGAAGCGGTAGCCGTCGGCGGGACTTCCGCAGCCGTCGGAGAGTTTCGAGTGAAAGTGGATGTCCCCCCAGTAGACGTGTTCGTCGGGGTCGTCGGCCGTCACCCGGACCGGGTTGGAGACGAACCGCTCGCCCGACGTGCGGTGCGTCAGCGTGACGTACTGGAGTCCCGGCGTGGCGAAGCTGATTGCGTCGGTCCGCGCGATCCCGTCGTTGGTCGGCGGAAAGCGGATGCGGTCCGGAAACGTGGCCGCGTCATCCGTCGAACTGAGGCGGAAGCCGCCGTCGAAGTCGTCGATCAACCGCTCGCACTGGTCCCAGGCCTGGATCGTGAGTTCGAGTGACTCGTCCGTCGTCGCCGTGGACGGGAGTATCGCGTGGGCTTCTGTAAACCGCTGGCGGCGATTCGAGAGGAGCGTCCGTACGGAGGGCCGACGGTCCGCGAACACTCGGACCGTTTCCTTGGCCTTGAACAGCATCCCCTCGTCGGCGAGTCCGACCATTCGGTGTCGTGGATTTGCGTTCGGTGTGAATAAATGCGGGGTTGACACCGACGGCGTGGCCGGTCGGCTCTCCGCTCGTCGGTGGGGCTCGACAACCGTGGCAATCATGGCGCCTTTATACGGGGCCGCGTGTCGCTTCGCCCATGCAGAACGTCTACGAGAACATCGTCCGGTTCGAGGAGACTGACGCGCAAGGAATTGTCTTCTACGGGAACTACGTCACGTATCAGGACGAGACGTTCACCGAGTACATGGAGGCCCTCGGCTTCCCCTACGACGAGCTTCGGCGGCAGGACTGGGACGTCCACGTGGTCAATATGGAACTCAATTACCGGGCACCGGCGGAGTTCCGCGACCGGCTCGCCAACGCGATGCGCGTCAGTGCCATTCGGGACTCGAGCATCGAGTTCGCGTACGAGTGTCGCCGGGCCCGTGACGACACGGTCCTGGTCGACGGAACAGTCACCCACGTGGTGATCGGGCAGGACGGCTCCGCGATCCGGGTCCCCGACGAGTTTCGAGACGCCGTCGTCGCGTTCCAGACCGATCCCCCGGAGCCGGTGTAGGGGCGACGTCATCGGGGGCTGCGACCGTCTTCCGTGCGGCCCCGACGACGGCGACGGAACCGGTGATCGAGCTGGATAATTTGCGCCGGCGACGTCGACACACTCGGATCGGCGACCAGCAGTCCAGCCGGTGCCTCGGCTGGATGCGTCCCCACCTCACTCGACCGGCACCGGATCGACCGTCGCGGAGCGGGGCGGACCTCTCAGTCCTGGGCCTCGGGTTCGGACGTGAGCGTGACGTCGTCGAAGCGATCGCGCAGCTTCTTCTTGTCGAACTTGCCGGTACTGGTCCGCGGGATCTCGTCGACGAACCGGAAGTCGTCCGGGAGCCACCAGTCGGGGAACCGCTCGCCCAGGTGCTCGTTCAGTTCCTCGGCGGAGGGCCGCTCGCCGTCTCTGGTGACGATGACTGCCATTGGACGTTCTTGCCAGCGCTCGTGGGGGACCGCGATGACCGTCGCCTCGACGACCGCCTGGTGGGCCATCAGCTCGTTCTCGAGGTCGACCGACGAGATCCACTCGCCCCCACTTTTGATGACGTCCTTCTGGCGATCGACGACGTCGAGGTAGCCGTGCTCGTCCTGGGTCACGATGTCGCCAGTCTTGAGCCAGCCATCCTCGGTGAACGAGGACTCGTTGGCCTCCGGCCGCTGGTGGTACTTGTCCGTGATCCAGGGGCCTCTGACCTCCAGTTCGCCCATCGTCTCCCCGTCCTTTGGCACCTCGTTGCCCTCGTCGTCGATGATGCGCGTCTGGACGCCGGCGACCGGCATCCCGGCCTTCGCGCGGAACTCGTATTGCTCGTCCGGTGGGGCGTCTTCGAGTTCCTTCCGGAGGATCGAGAGCGAACCGAGCGGGGACATCTCGGTCATGCCCCATCCCTGGATGATCGGTGCGTCGTATTCCTCGTCGTACTTGCGGATGAGCGACTCCGGCGGCGCCGAGCCGCCCACGGTCAGGCGGTCGATGCTCGAGATGTCCGCGTCCGGATTATTGTCGAGATACTCCGACATGCCGATCCAGACTGTCGGCACAGCCGCAGAGAGGGTCACTTCCTCGTCTTCGATGAGCGCGGCGATGTCCTCCGGGTCCATGTTCACGTCCGGAAGCACCTGTTTCGCACCGACGAACGTGGCCGCGTACGGGATGCCCCACCCGTTCGCGTGGAACATCGGCACCACGGGCAGGACGGTGTCGCTCTCGCTGAGTGCGTTGGCGTCTGCGTGGCTCACCATCATGCTGTGGAGGTAAATCCCGCGGTGGCTGTACTGGACCCCCTTCGGCTTGCCAGTCGTTCCGGAGGTGTAACACATGCCACACTCCTCCGCTTCGTCGATGTCCGGCCACTCGTAGGACGTGGGCTGGCCGTCGATGAGGTCCTCGTAGGCGACGACCGGTTCGAGGTCGGTCTCCGGGACCTGGTCGCCGAGGATGACGTACTGTTCGACAGTCTCGAAGGCGTGGGCGTTGGCTTCGACTTTCTCCACGAAGGCCGGATCCACGAAGACGACCGTGTCCTCGGCGTCGTTGATAATGTACTGGAAGTGTTCGTTCGGCAACCGCATGTTGCACATGTGGATGGACCGGCCGGTACAGCCCGGCGCGAAGTACAACTCGAGATGACGGTAGTTGTTCATCGCGACCGTGGCGATCCGGCCGCCGCGTTCGACGCCGAGGTCGTCGAGAGCGTGGGCCAGCTGGCAGATCCGTTCGTAGGCTTCGCCGTAGGTGTACCGGTGGATGGACCCGTCGGCCTGTTTCGTGACGATCTCTCGCTCCGGGAAGAGGTCGTTCGCGCGGTCAAGGATCTTCTCAATGGTCAGCTGTGCATCCATCATGGTTGTTAGCAAACAATGGCCAGTGCCTACTTAGTTTTTCATGCCGAGGGTCTCCTGGATCGAGCGGCCGGTGACCGGCGCCTTGAAGGCCGAGAGCACGAAGGGACACCTCATGCGATTTGTCCTGGTCGCGGGGACGACCCGGACGGCCCGGATCGAAGGGCTCACGGCCGCCGGTGCGACGCCGGCGGCCGCGATGCACACCCCGGGCGCCGACGCGGAGATCGTCGTCCACGGCGAGCCGGTCGAGAGTCCGGTTGTTCCGGTGAGCCCGACTGGGTGCCCGACACCGGCGGTGGTCACGCGAGCCGTCCGTGACTTGGTCGAGTTTCCAGTCACCGTAATCGATGGCGGCCTCCTCGAGTCACCGGGTGTCCGAACGGTCGACGTCGGGGCGGAACCAGGCGGTGACGTGCGCGATGCCGAACCCGTCCCGGCAGCTGCGGAAATCCATGCGCGGGGGCGACGATTCGGCCGGGATCTCCACCCCGACGAGCCGGTTTACATTGCCGAGACGATCCCCGGTGGGACGACGACGGCCCTCGGGGTACTCCAGGCGCTGGGCGAACCCCCGGTCGTCTCGTCGTCGCTGGCCGAGAACCCGCTCGATCGGAAGCGAGACGTCGTCGCGACGGGGTTGGCGGCAAGTGACCTCGATCCTGGAGGGGCCAGTACCGAACCGGTTCGGGCCCTCAGGCACATGGGCGACCCGGTCTTGGCGGCGGCGTCCGGTATCGTTCGCGGGGCACTCGACACCGACACAACTGTAGTGCTGGCCGGTGGCACACAACTGCTCGCCGTCGCAGCCCTGTGTCGCCACGCCGGCATCGAACAGCCGTTCGAGCTCGCGACGACACCGTTCGTCCTCGCCGACGACAGTGCGTCCGTCCGATCGCTGGCCGCCACGCTCGACGTTCGAATCACGTCGGCCGACCCCGGGTTCGACCGACTGGACCATCCAGCGGCCGCCGCGTACTGTCGGGGAGAGTCCAAGGAGGGCGTCGGGATGGGCGGTGCACTCCGGATCGCCGAGGAATCATCCGCGTCGATGGGTGCGATCAGGGAACGGTTCGTGGCCCGGGCGGATCAACTACGTGCGCCACACTAACTGGGGGCCTCGGATTCGAGCCCCGTCCCGATTCCGGACGTCTCTCACCCGTGTTCGCCACTGACGGCACTGTCCGCTGCCGGCCTGGCACCGGAAGCACCGGAGTCAGTAGACCGCCCCGAGGAACTCACGGAGCGCTGCGTTGACCGGTTCGGGGTTCTCGAGATTCGAGGAGTGGCCCGCCTCCGGAATCAGTTCCATCCGGGCATCCGGCAATCCGTCGACCATCGGCCGTGCTCTGTCTGGCTCCAGCGCGGCATCCTCCTCGCCGTGCACGATGAGCACGGGAACGTCGATCTCGTCCAGGCGGTCGTCGACTCCCGGTCGATCAAGCCACGAGTTCGTCTCGTGGTAGATCGCCTCGCCGGGGTACGAGAGCCACCGTCGAGTCCACCGCTCGACGAGGTCGGGGCGCTCGGCGTGGGTCGTCTCCCCGAACAGGAGGGTCGACACCAGCTCGGCCGTCTCTTCGTCAGCATACCCGCGTTCCCGGGTCGCCTCGATGAGGGCCGTGTATTCCGCCTGCTCCGCTTCGGGATGCGGTTGTGCCATACTGTCGATCAGGACGAGTCCGTCGAGGACGTCCGGGTATTCGAGGGCGAAGCGCAGGCCCATGAACCCGCCCATGGACATCCCGGCGAGGACACACGAGTCCAGGCCGGCCCCGTCGATGAACGCCCGGCAGTCCTCGACGAGATCCTCGAGATCGTAGGGCGCGTGACCGTGTTCTGTCCGCGCGCGGTGGTTGTACGCCAGGGTCCGGTATTCCCCGGAAAAGGCCTCGAGCTGTGGCTCGAACATCGTCCAGTCCATGAGCGTGCCGTGGCTGAAGACGATGGCCGGGCCGGCGCCGTAGTCCACGCCGACCGTCTCCCCTCGGTACCGGTACATGTCGCGTGCGAGCTCCGACGACGTTCGTGACGCCATAGCGGTCACCCTGTGTGGAATCCGTAAATAACCTCTCCCGGCCGTCCGTCCCGGAGACTCGGTGACCCGCCGCCAGGGGTGCACGACGTGGAGCCGACGCCTGGCTGACGGCCCACAAAGTTTTTTCCTGTCGGATGAGTTGATACGACAATGGCCGACTTGGTCGAGCTGCTCGAAGATGTCGTCGCCGAGGCCGACGCCGTCTTCTTGTTCAACCCGAGCGGATCCACCCACGATCGTTTCACGAACGCAGATATCGGGGTCGTCGTCGTCGGCCCGGAGAACGCCGTGGCCGCCGAACGGTTTGTCAAATTGCCTCTGGACTTCGACGACATGACGGAGCGAATTCGGTTCGGACTCGAGGGGGCACTCGGTCAGGAGTTCGTCGACGACGGCGACGAGGTCATCTGCGTCGCCAGACTCTTCGCGGACGAGGTGGACATGGTCGTTCGCGTTCGCGCCGGCGAGTTCTCCCACAGCGGGGTCTACGACCTGTTCACCAACTCGCGAGCCGAGCCGTCCGTCATCAGAGACGTCTTCGAGGTGTCCGTCGAACTGGGCAAGAAGGGCCAGAAAGGCGAACCGGTTGGCGCACTCTTCGTGGTGGGCGACGCCGGCAACGTGATGAACAAGTCCCGCCCGCTCTCGTACAATCCGTTCGAGAAATCCCACGTGCACGTCGGCGACCCGATCGTCAACGTGATGCTGAAGGAGTTTTCCCGCCTCGACGGGGCGTTCGTCATTTCGGACTCCGGCAAGATCGTCTCCTCGTACCGCTACCTCGAGCCGTCAGCCGAGGGCGTGGACATCCCGAAGGGGCTCGGCGCCCGCCACATGGCCGCCGCGGCGATCACGCGCGACACCAACGCGACCGCGATCGTGTTGTCGGAGAGTGACGGCATGGTCCGTGCGTTCAAGGCCGGTGAGCTGATCCTCGAACTGGATCCGGAGGAGTACTGATGGCACAACTGGACTGGCCGAGTCTGATCCGGAGTATCTTCTCCGAGGAGACGGCATTCACCGTGTCAGTCGCGATACTCGTCGTCGGCGTGTTCGTCGCCGTCCTCGTCTGGCGGTGGACGCACAGTCTCCTCAAGCGAGCCGGCGTGGAGACGCTCGTCGAGGGAACTCCCTTCGAGCGCACCGCGCGGGGGTTCGGCACCTCGACGATCGGGATCATCGCCCAGCTCACGGCCCTGTTTGTCTACGTCGGGATGGTCGTCTTGGCCCTCCAGGTCGCCCGGCTCCTCGAAGTCCAGACGTTCTGGACCCAGATGACGGGCTATCTCCCCCGGCTGTTCATTGCGGCCCTGGCAATTATCGTGGGCCTGATCGGTGGCGACAAAGCCCGACTCGTGGTCAGTGACCGCCTCCGGAGCGTCAAACTCCCGGAGGCCGAGGTGATTCCGGTCCTCGTCAAGTACAGCATCTTCTACATCGCTGCCCTCGTCGCCCTCGCCCAGATTGGCGTCGCGACGAGCGCACTCCTGATCCTCCTCACGGCCTACGCCTTCGGGCTCGTCCTGTTGTCCGGGCTGGCCTTCAGGGACCTGCTTGCCGCTGGCGCGGCCGGCGTCTACCTGCTGCTGACCGAACCTTACAGCATCGGCGACGAGGTGCGGATCGGCGAGCACCACGGTGTCGTCCAGGAAATCGACATGTTCGTCACACACGTCGAGAGCGACGGCGAGGTGTACATCGTGCCGAACCGGGAAGTATTCGCGTCGGGTGTCGTTCGATTCCGCGAGTGAGCGGCACGTCCACCGATCGGCGTTCCGGCGCGGACCAAAACACCACCCGAATCGCGCCGAGGATCCTGTCAGATCCTCCCTTATTTGTTCCCTGCAACCGTCACTAGGAGATCGTGAGATTCAAGGAGAGTCTCAGGGGTTCCCAGTAGACGGCTTGAGGCGGTGGTTCAGGGGATCCATGTTAACGGTACTCAGAGTAGTACTATAACCCTCCGGTTTCTAGGACGAGGTGACTATGAAGAAACAGGAGCTCATTCATCTCCATGGCCTGTTGGCACAGGTACAAAACCACTACGAATGCGAGACAGGGAAAACGGTCGACCACGACGAATATCCGATGCTGGGCGTCCAGCCAACCTCGATCCACAAGTCGAAAACCGACCACAAAGACGCCGTGTTCGCACTGGCGACGGGCATTACGTCCGAGATGGAATCGATGGAGACCGAGCGGGTCTCCGCCGCGGCCGACTGACACGTCTCTTCTGACACATCACTGACGCCCACGAACTGGGAGCTGCAGGACCCGCCTCCCGCAGACGTAACAGGTTACTCGTCGATCAGTTCCTCGAACTCGGGCAGCACTTCGTCCTCGTCGAGGGATTCCGGCGTGTCCGTTACCGGCTCGTCATCGGATTCCTCCGTCGCCTCCGACGGTGACGTCTCCGGCTCGTCGTCGGTCGACTCCGCCGTCTCATCGTCGTCCGTCTCCTCCTTGAGTTCCTCGATTTCGAGCACTTCGAGGGGGATGTTCTCGAGCCGTTGCCCGATCTCCTTGCGGGCGATGCGTGCGGCGTGTTCGTCACGCTCGACGTTGAAGACGGTCATTTCGAGTTCGAGTGCCACGAGGCTCTCGTCGGCGGCGATGAAGGCTGGCTCCAACTCCTCTCCGCAGTGTGGACAAGCCCGCTCCCCCATGTTGATCTCCACGTAATTGAGATCTGGATTGAGCATCTCCCCCGTCTTCGAAATGGCGATCCGGACAGCCTCGTCGGCCGTCGCGACGTCGTAGACTGGCACCGCGGCCTCGACGACGACTCGACAGTTCATACGCAGTGGTTCTCCGGGCACCACCATGAACCTTAGCCCGACACAGACTCGAAAGCCCGAAACGTGCCCGAATCGGGTATGAACCCATGGAGTCCGGGCGGATAGACCTGGGGACGCTGTCGGGGGGCCTCGACCTCCAGGCGACCGTCGAGAGCGGGCAAACGTATCTCTGGTGGCGGACCGCCGACGAGACGTATGCGGACGAGACGCATGCCGGGAGTGAGGCGTGGTACGCTACCACCGTTCGCGACGCCGAGGGGCACCCGTTGCTCGTCCGTGCCCGACAGCGGGCCGACACCCTCGAGTGGGAAGCCGCGACCGACGTCGAGCCGATGCTGCGCCGGCGGTTGGGACTCGGCGACGACCTCGAGCAGATTCGACGCACTGCGCCAGCCGACGACGTCGTCCAGGCCGCATTCGATGCCTTCCCGGGGATGCGGATCGTTCGCGATCCACCGTTCCCGACGCTCGTCACGTTCATTTGCTCGCCACAGATGCGCGTCGCCAGAATCCACAGGATGCAACAGGCCCTGCGCCGCGCGCTCGGGACGCCCGTCCGTCTCGACGGGCACACTGCCCACGCCTATCCAACCCCGAGCCAAGTTGCCGAGACGACGGAGGCCCACTTGCGTGACCTCGGGCTCGGGTACCGCGCACCCTACGTCCTCGAGTCGGCCCGGATGGTTGCGGACGGGGAGGCGGATCCTGCGGCAGCCCGGAACATGGACTACCTGGCGGCACGGGAGTATCTCACCGAATTTGTCGGCGTCGGACAGAAGGTGGCCGATTGCGTGCTGCTGTTCTCGCTGGGCTTCCTCGAGGCAGTCCCCCTCGACACCTGGATGCAGCGAGCGATCGCGACGCACTTTCCGGACTGCGAGCGAGACGCGTACGGCGACACGTCCCGGGCGATCCGGGACCGCTTCGGCCCGTACTCCGGGTACGTCCAGACGTACGTCTTTCACTTCCTCCGGACGGGCACTGTCGACCGCTGAATGGCGCCGGCACGCACGGTTTCCGAGCACGGGCCGTGGGGTGAGGCCCGACACGGTTTTTGGGCTGGCTCGCCGACGTGGCCACGTGTCCGACCGAACGCGAGCGCACGTCTTCGTCAGCGGACGCGTCCAAGGCGTGTTCTTTCGCGCCACCACGCGCGACGAGGCACGCAAACGGGGCGTCGACGGGTGGGTCCGCAATCTCGACGACGGCCGCGTCGAGGCCGTCTTCGAAGGCCCCGAGGACGCCGTCGCGGAGATGGTCGCATTCTGCCACGAGGGGAGCGACGCTGCCGCGGTCGATGATGTCGTGGTCAGCGAGGAGGAGCCGGCCGGTGAGAACGGCTTCCGCATCCGACGCTGAAGGGAGTCGACACCTACAAACGCGATCCCATCCGACTCTCGCGTACCCGATGCCCACACTGTCTCGGCGGCGATTCCTCGCGGGCCTCGGGGGCAGTGGCATGGTGGCCGTGGCCGGGTGTGCCGACGATGACGATCCCGAGCCGGGACTGCACGCGACGACGGCGACGGTCCTCCATCGTCCGGGCGACGACCGGTACCAGTATCCGGAGGACGTGGCCGTCCGCGTCGTCGTCGAAAACACGGATCTGGACCGCCACACCGGCACGCTCGTCGTCGGTCTCGAACGGGTTTCGGACAGCGGCGAGACGTCCGGCGACGCGTGGACGACCGAACGGCCGCTCGACCTGTCGGGCGGCACCACCCGCAGCTACGTCGTCGTCTTCGAGGGGGTTGCCGAGTCGACAGCCACGACGTTCGAGGCAACAGCCCATGTCGAGCCGGCCGACTGACCGTGCCCCACAGTTATTTCGGCCGGCGCCGAACTGGTCGGTATGCTCACTGGCAGGGAGATGGCCGTCGTTGACGGGAACGCGGCGGCTCTCGGCGTGTCCCAGAAGCAGCTCATGGAGTCGAGTGGGAACGCTGTCGCGCGGGCAGTTCGGGACGCGGTCGACCCGGGGAGTGTGGTAGCCATCGTCGCTGGGCGGGGGAACAACGGTGGCGACGCGTTCGTCGCCGCGCGATTTCTCGACGAGTACGACGTGACCGTCCACCTCCTCGGGCGGCCGGAGACGATTACCACGCCAATCGCTCGGGAGAACTGGGACGCGGTGACCCGGAGTGACGTGACGACCGACACCTGGACTGACTCCGCTCAGGTCGACATTGGCGAGCCGGACTGCGTGATCGACGGCATGCTCGGGACGGGCATCAGGGGCGATCTGCGCGAACCCGAGGCGACTGCGGCTGCCGCGATGAATGCGACCGCGGCGACGGTCGTGGCTGTGGACGTCCCGTCGGGTCTCGACGCAGAGACCGGCGCCCTTGCCGCGACGGCTGTCGACGCCGACCACGTGGTCACGTTCCACGACCGGAAGCCCGGGCTCGAGGACCTCGACGCCCGGGTGACAGTGGCAGACATCGGGATCCCCGCGGCGGCCGAAACGACCGTCGAACGCGGCGACCTCCTGCGGCTGACCCGGGACCCACAGAGCCACAAAGGCGACCACGGCGAGGTGCTTGTCGTGGGCGGGGGCCCATACACCGGAGCGCCCGCACTGGCCGCGCAGGCGGCCCTCCGGGCGGGCACTGACCTCGTCACCGTTGCCTGTCCGGACTCGGTCGCGGGCGCCGTCCAGGGCTACAGCGAGAACCTGATCGTTCGCCCGCTCGAGGGCGAGCGGTTGACACCGGCTCACGTCGGTCGGATCACGTCACTGGCCGCGGAACGGGACACGCTCGTCATCGGCCCGGGACTCGGACGCGACTCCGCCACGCTCGACGCGGTGGCAGACATTCTGACCGCGTGTGACGGGACGGTCGTCGTCGACGCGGACGCCCTGCAGGTGGTCCCGCAGGTTGACACGTCGGCCACAGTCCTCTGTACCCCACACCAGGGCGAGCTCGTCCGGATGGGTGGCGAGACCGCGGCCGACTGGACGGAGCGCCGCGACCTCGTCGAGGCGTTCGCCGCCGAGCTCGGTCACGTGCTGCTGGTGAAAGGGCCGGTCGACGTCGTCTCCGACGGCGAGACGACACGCGTCGCGAAAACCGGCAACCCGGGAATGACTGTCGGCGGCACTGGTGACGTCTTAGCGGGGGTGGCGGGGTCGTTGGCGGCCCGGTTCGACCCGGTGACGGCCGGCGGGATTGCCGCCTACGCGAACGGCTGTGCGGGCGACGCCGTTGCCGATCGATACGATGGGGGACTCGTCGCCACTGACCTGCTCGACGAACTGCCGCGGGTCCTCTGGACCGACCACGCCTAGACGGAGGCCCCGGTCGTCGTCAGGTCACCGGCCTTGGCCCGTGACTGCTCGACGATCGGCGGGCGGGCCTCGAATTCGATGACGACCTGCTCGCCGTAATCGACGTCACGGACAGTTGCGTTGTCGTGAATCCAGGATACGACACTCATCGTCTCGTCGGTCATGGGGAGGACCAACCGCTCCGACTCGAAGGCCGGGAGGGCGGCGTGGATCCGATCGCGGAGGTCGTCGAGATTGGTGCCGGTTTTGGCACTCACGGCGATCGGGTTGGGTGCCAGCGCCGACAGCGACTCCCGCTTCCGATCGAGAGTCGCCTCGTCGACCGCGTCCACCTTGTTCAGGACCGTGACGATCGGCGCTTCGTTGCGTTCTGACAACGTGTCGTGGGAGGCCACCAGCTTCTCGCGGATGGCATCGATCGGCTCGCTGACGTCCACGACAAGCAACACGAGATCGGCCCGATAGACGGCATCGAGCGTCGACTTGAACGACTCGACGAGCCAGTGCGGGAGGTCGGAAATGAATCCGACCGTGTCCGTGACGAGGACATCGCGACGGTCCATGTCGGCCCGCCGCGTCGTGGTCCCGAGTGTCGTGAACAGTCGGTCCTCGGAGGCGGCCGTCGTGTCGAGATCCGGGTGGCGACCGACGTTCTCGTCGACGTCGAGATCGGCGGCCAACCGCCGCAACAGTGTCGACTTGCCGGCGTTCGTGTACCCCGCGAGTGCGACCAGATCGAATCCGGCCTGGCGCCGTGATTCTCGCCGATTGCGGGCCGTCTCTTCCATCCCCGAGAGCTCGTCGCGCAGGCGGGCGATCCGCGCCTTGATGTCCTCCTCGCGGCTCTCGTCGTACTCGCCGAGCCCCATGAACCCGGGTCGTTCGTCCCGCTGGGCCAGGCTCGCCTTCGCTTCCGCCCGCGGCAGTTCGTAGCGGAGTTCGGCGAGCTCAACCTGGAGCTGGGCTTTCCGCGTTCGGGCCCGCTGGCCGAAGATTTCCAGAATCAGCCGAAACCGGTCGATGACCTCGACGCCAGCCGGCAAATCGTTGCCCACGTTGAACGTCTGGTAGGGCCCCAGCTCGTTGTCGAACACGACGACGTGGGCGTCCTCCCTGGCGACGTGGTCGGCGATCGTCGCGACCTTCCCCTCCCCCACGTGGTAGGCCGGATCCTCAGTGCGCGTCTGTGTCACGCGGCCGACGACGTCGTACCCGGCCGCACGGGCGAGATCGGCGATTTCAGCCGTGTCGGCCGCTCCCTCGTCGACGCGTTTGACGATGACTGCGCGCTGTGATTGGGTGTCCTGCGCCGTCACTCGGCATCCGTTTGGGCGTGGGCGTATTTAAATCCGGGCCGGATGGGTCACTGTCGCGGATGTGGGGGAACGGCACGGATCCGGTGCCCATCGAGCCAGCCACCGGCAGTCCGCAATCGGTCACAAGAGCCTTACCATCCGGGCGAGACGCTCATGCCATGCTTGCCATCGACCCGACCGGGCTCGCACTGGAGGCTGGCGGGAGTGCTATCATCGGGGCCGTCATCGGGTTCGCCGCGAAAAAAGTCGCGAAGATCATCGCCATCATCATCGGGATCGAACTCGTCCTGTTCAAGTTTCTGGAGAGCCGGGGCATTCTCCAGGTCAACTGGGAGCAACTGGGTGGCGCCTTCGAGGGCCTCGCTCGCGATGCGCCGGGGCAAGCCCAGTCCCTCGTCGACACCTTCATCTCGACGGCCGGTATCGGCGCCGGCTTCGCGGCGGGCTTCTTTCTCGGCTTCCGGCGTGCGTGATCACCGGCGGTTGATGTCGTCTTCGTCGCTGATGATTCGCGTTTCGGCCTCGCCGCTCGACACCTCGTTGACCAGGTCGTAGAAGTCGTTCTGCATGCCGGCAGGGAACTCGACCACGCCGATCCAGGAGCCGTCCGGCTGCCACTCCTCGCGCTCGAGGTCGCCGAATGCCCGGATCTGGGCCTGCCCGCTCCCGGCGTAGTCGGGCGGGAGCTGGACGGCGACCGTTACCGTATCGAACCGGATCGGGATCACTGGCCGAAGCGCATCGAGTGCGTCGTCGATCTGATTCTCGACGGGCTCCATCGGGTCGACTCTGACGCCTGCTTCTTCCAGCGCCGATTCGATCCGTTCGGGGGGATGCGGCGCGTCGTCCATCTGGGGGTTGACCGCGTTGCGCGTGATGCGGTCGATCAGCTGTTTTCGCTTCTGTTCTTGCATCTCGCGACGCTGCTCGGCTGTGATCTGGATTTCGCCGCGAGTAATCACCTTGGGGATGATCTCGAGTGGATCCGTGGTCCCGAAGACTTCTTCGAGGGCATCTTCTGGCGGTCGGTCGCCGCGGGAGGCGTCCTCGAAGACGTCGTCCGCGGCAATCACGTCCTCGAGGTCGCCCTCGAACTCGCCGCGGCTGATCGCGAGGGCCGCGTCGGGGTCGACCAGCACCTCGAATCGCTGGCCGTGGGACTCGAGGCGTGCCGTGACCGCCTCGTCGAGCGAAATCATACTGGGTGGTTCTGTGGGGTACGTTAAAGGTGTTGGTACCCCATCACAGACTGGCCCGCCAGGGTGCTTACTCCTCGTCGTCGGCGAGGAGCCCGAACTCAGTCAGGTACTCCTGTTTGCGCTCGTCGCTCAGCTCCTGGAAGGTTTCAGTCTCGGCGTCGATGGTCGCGACCCCGATGCCCTCCGGGGAGAGTTCGTCGTCGTTGACGGACGCCAGTGCTTCGAGCGCCAGTTGGATGCCTGCGTCGAGATCCATCTCGGGATCGTAGTGCTCCTCGAGATAGGCGCGAATGTCGCTCCGATCGGCCCCCACCGCGAGCGCCTTCCACTCGTAGGGGGTTCCGGAGGGGTCGGTCTCGTAGAGGCGGGGTTCGCCGTCAGCGATGCCGGCGATGATCAGCGCGACGCCGAACGGCCGGGCGCCGCCGACCTGGGTGTACTGCTGGATGTGGTCGGTGACGTCCTTCGTGAGCGTCTCGATGCCGATCGGCTCGCCGTAGCGCAGTCGGTTGATCTGGGCGTTCCGGCGGGCGAAGTCGATCAGCTGGCGGGCGTCGGCGACGTGGCCCGCGCTCGCGATGCCGATGTGGTCGTCGGCCTTGTGGATCTTCTCGACGGAGGACCGCTCCATGAGCGGCGATCGGATGCGCTTGTCGACGGCGAGGACGACGCCGTCGCTCGTGCGGACGCCGATGCTCGCCGTCCCGCGTTTGACGGCCTCGCGGGCGTACTCGACCTGGTAGAGGCGTCCGTCCGGGGAGAAGATCGTGATCCCGCGGTCGTAGGCCTGCTGTTGGTTTTGTCCCTGCATAGTTACTGGAGATCGAGGTCAGTCGCTCCCGCGAACGCCTCGTCGATCCGGACATCGACGCGATCGCCTCGCACGACGGCGCGCCGCTCGGCGTTCTCGAACGCGACGTAGCTCTGGCTCGGTCCTTCCGGTTCGCGTCCTATATACTTTTCCTCACACGCACGAATCGTCCCGCTGACGCCCCGAATCCGGAGGCCGATCGGGTCCTCGTCGACCGACGAGACACACGCCAGGACTGCCCGAGCCCGATCGGTTTCACCGCGGTGCGTCCGGACGATCACCTCGCCCTGGCCATCGGTGTACTCGAAGTGTATCACCTGGAGATCCAGCCCTGCGCTCCCGACATCGCCAAGCAGTGTCCGGGCGGCCCGCCAGAGTGCGCGCTGGAATCGGTCCCGGCTGAGTTCGGCGTCGGGCCACGACGTCACGCCGACGCCGAGGTATCGCCATCGGGGCTGCAGGTGCTTCGGGAGCGGCGTCACGGGACCCTCCGAGCCTCGGCGACCAGCACGCCGACCTGTTCGTGTATCCGCTCGACGTCCACCAGCGCGTAGCCCACGTCGGTGAACGCATCGGCGAGCACGCCGACGGTCGCCGGGTCGTCCACCGACGGGTCGTAGAACGGCGCTGTCGGGTCCGCCTCGCCGAACAGCATGACATCCCCCAGGACGATCCGGCGTGGATCGAGGTCGGCGAGCACCGCGATCGCCTCGCGCTTCTCGTCGTCGGCCAGGTGATGCATGGCGAAATTCGACGTCACGATGTCGATCCCGCCTGCCACCGTCGTCTCGTCGAGGTTCGGGTCACGAAACCGGCCGATCCCGAACGAGACGGTCGACAGCCCGCGGTCAGTTGCCTTCTCCTGCGCTCGGTCGAGCATCCCCTCGCTGATGTCACGACCGATCACCCGCGAGGCGTCCGGGGCAAGCGCCAAGGCGATTGCACCCGTGCCGGTCCCGATATCGAGCACGACGTCGTCGGGCTCCGGGTCGGCGTTGTCGACGACGGCCGCCACGGCGGCCTCGTACTCGGGGCTGTGGTCGCTGTCGTAGTCCGAAGCCATCTCGTCGAAGCGACTGGCGTGGCCGTCCAGCGACTCCTTCATAGAATGACATTCGTCCGGAGCCTCATCAACGGTGCGAACACCGAGTCTCCTGCCGATTCTGGGCAGGCATGGACGGTAACGCGTCGCTACGCGTCGTCGGGATCCCGCTCTCGGCGGACGCCCGGTTCGACGTACTCCGTCGACTGCCGGTCGCGATTGCGGGTGGCGAGACGGCCCCACTCGGCCAGCCCCGCCTCGACCGTCTCCGCGTCGACGCCGATGCCGTCCCCGAGAGCCATCAGCTCCCGGGGTGCCCGAAGCTCGAGATGGCTCCGGGCGTCCGCACTGACGACGTGGGGAACGTCGTACTGGTCGATCAGCGTCTGGAGGCGTCGGGCGTCGGAGATCGCCCGGACCCGGTTGCCACCTGACTCGTGGAGGACCGCCCGCAACGACACCTCGAGCCTGACGCCGTTGTCCGCGGCTTCCCTGGCCAGCACGTGATCGACGTCTCCGTCGTCTCGCGTCGGGTGGGCCAGGACGTCCACGGCCGGCTGCCCGGCGGCAAATCGATTGATTGCCGGATCGCCACCGTGGACCACGACAAGGTCGTGGCTCAGTCGGTGCGTCCCGACGTACCCGCGTGCTTGCGAGGGGTCGTCAGTCCGGATTTCGACGGCCGTGACGACGTCGATATCGTACGTCTCGCTGACTGCCGTCGGATCGTAGCTGGCGGGTTCACCACCGTGGTTGCGGACGACGAGTCCCTCGTAGCCGTACCGGGCGGCTGTCCGGGCCAGCCGAGCAACCGTACTGTGACCGTCTGGTCGGGCGTGGGCCGCTTCGTACATCAGTCCGCCTCCAGGAGGTCGCGAGCGTTCTCGATTGCGGCTGATCGCTTCGCGGGATAGGCCTCGATCTTCCCACGCACCGTGATTCCGTCACCGAGTCTGACATCCCCGTCGACGGCGGCCTGCTTGTCGAAGGTCACGTACAGATTGCAGTCCTCGTCGATGCGCTCGGCCAGCTCCGCACTGAGGCGGTCGAACTCGTCACTGGGCAGCGATTCGACGGCGGCGAGCACGACTCGGATCTCGTCGGCGTTCTCCAGCCGGGTAGAGTAGACGCCGATCGGATCGCCGAAGTGGCCCTCGGTGGTGCGGCGCTCGATGTCGACACCCGCTGGCAGAAACGTGCGGAGGGCGCGCTCGACGCGGTCCTCCGCCTCGGTCGCGTAGCAGAAGGTTCGGAGTTCGACGTAGTGGAGCGGGACCGAGGACATCCGCGGGCCTACTCGGCGGATTCCAGGGCGTCAGCTGGTACGCCCTGTTCCCGCCCGTCCTCGAAGACCACCGTGTAGGTCGCGTCCCCGAACATCGTCTCCATCACCTGCGTGACGGTCCCCTCCTGGCCGTCGAACTCGCTGTGCTCGTCGTGTAACACGACGCGGTCGTCCTCTTCGTAGGTCATATGTGCCGCGGTAGCCCGGCAGCAGCCAAAAAGGGACTGATTCGGCGGCTTGCACTTGAGCGACGGGCCGGCAATCGGTGCTTCGAAGACTTATGCCCCCCTCGGTGCAACCCGATCGCATGATCGCGAGTCGAGCGAATCAGCGGGGTCGTCACACTCCCGCTCGTGTCGTCCGACGCGGCCCATGACGTCCGTCGACACCCTCTGGTTTCTGGCAGACGAGGCGGATCAGCGGGCGGCACAGACGTATCACCGCCTCCGCGAGACCTACGACGACGTTCGGGAGTTCGAGACCACCAAACACGTCTCGCGTCGGCGATTCCGGACGATCGCGGAACGGGTCAGCGACAATGGGGCGCCCTACGGCGCACACACGCTGACCTACCGGCCCGGCGGCGAACTCCTGCTCGTCCGCCACGCGGGCGTGGATCAGTGGGTCCTCCCCGGCGGCGAGATCCATGGCGACGAACGGTTTCACGAGTGCGCGGCCAGAGAACTCCGAGAGGAAGCCGGCATCGAGGCCGACTACGAGGGCTTGGAGCTCCTCGGTCGCGTGACGTTTCACGGCGGAAACCACTCGACGTGGGGCGTCCTCCCGGTGTTTTCGGCGGCAGGCGACGGCGAACCCGAGGTTCGGGATCCGGACGACGAGATCACCCGAGCGGCCTGGTTCGCGGAACTGCCACCGGACACGCGGGATCGGGAGCTGCTCGCCGGCTGGCTCGACGACCGGTTCGGGTGAGCAGCCGGGGAGTGCCTGACTGCATACCGCGTCCTCACCGATTTGCGGCCGGAGCGTCGTCGTTTTTGTCCTGTATCCGCCGTACAGCGGCGCGGGCGTTGCTGGCGTCGTAGGCGAAGAGGACCGTCGCCGCGTACGCGTGTGCCACCCGTGCGGCCCGAACGAGGGCATCCACGTCGACCTGGATGGCGTAGAGCTCGATGGCGAGCGGGGCATCGAGTCGGTCCGCGAAGCCGCTGGCGATCGACTCCAGCCAGTAGGTGGTCCCGTACGCGGTGTCGTACAGGGGAACGACGAACGAGTCGACGTGGGCCGCGAGGCCCGCTGGATCGATTCCCGACCGCTTGTACAGGTGGCCGGGGTACGGGTCGGGATACAGCGTCAGATGGAGCTCGCCGGGGACGTGCTCCCGGGCTGTCGCCACGAATTCGGTGATCGTTGCGGCACGCCACGCCTCTCGGTCCGCGTACTGACTGTTCGCGAAGCGTTCGTCACACCGGTCGCAGTGGCAGTATTCGCCACGTGGAAATCCGACGTCGTCGAGGCGCACGTCGGGGCAGGCCGCGGCCGCGGCGTCGACCAGTTCGAGGATGGCGGTGCGATAGTCGTCGTGGGAGGGACAGACGTAGTCCCAGTCGAAGTACGGCCGATCGCGGGTGGCTCGCTCACCGGTCTCGCTGACGGGGACGAGATCGGGATTGGCTTCGGCAGCCCGATTGTCGCCGAAACAGGAGATCATATTGACGGCGCCGTCGACGGGGTCGGCCCGGCGACCAGTGACGTCTTTCATCTCGTAACACGCCAGGTCGAACTCCGGCCAGGTGACCTCGCTTTCGTTTCTGGTGACGACGCCGAACATGGCGGGTCAATGTGGCCGACGTACGTAACTGATTCGTGGATCCGAGCCCGATCCGGCGGTCCGGCTAGGCGATGTCCCGGCTGGTGTCAATCGAGACCTGTTCGACGAGGTCGAGCTTGATGACGTCCGACGGTGCGCGACCGCCACGGAACTTCGGGATCGCGAGCCTGTTCTCGACTTCGTCGCCCTGCGTGTTCGTATCGAGGTAGAAGATCACGTCCGCGAAGTGTTCGGTCGTGTCGCGGAGTGGCGGCACGCTCCGTCCGGTGAGACAGTGGAGGATCGCGAGGCTGTCGGTGTTGAAGATGTGGTTCTGGAGGTCGTTCATGAAACTGCGGAACCGCGAGGGCGGTTCCTGTGACTCGAGTACGTCGAGCGGATCGACGATCAGGTTCGACGTCTCGGGAAGGGCACTGACGAGTTTCCCCGCGTTGTCCAGCGGCGCCTCGCCGGAAATGTGTCGGACAGTCGGATCGCCGGTCTTGGTCGGGGATTGTTCGATACTGTCGGTGACTGCCTCTGCCGTCCGATCGAGCGAGAGCCAGAGCGTCCCCCGCGTGGCAGTCAGTTCGTAGAGAAACAGCTCCGCCTGGCTGGCCGGATGTGCCGCGAGGACGACCATGCTCCCGGCCGGCAGCCCGCCGTCGAGCTTTCGGTCGAGGACGTCGATCCCAGTCCGGAGCCGTTTCGGCATTACACGCCGGAAAATGGGCTTGTCGCCGTTAAAGATTCCGTCTACCCGTCACACGGCAGGAAATCCGGGTCCCTGCCCCGGTCTTGTCCTCGAAACGCCGCTTCCCGGACGGGGTGGTGCGGACATTCACGCTCACCTGGCGATCCGCGCAGCGACCACTCGTTCGAGCACGCCGTCGTAGGCCGCCTGCACGCGTGGATCTGCCAGTGGCGATGTCGACACGGCCGGGATTCGTCGGACGGGGAGCCCGGCGACGCGGCATCGGGAACTGGGGTCGGCACCAGTCCGGAGTACAGCCCCGACCGGCGGGGTATCGAGCGACCGCGCCATCCGAGCCGTCTTTGTCGCGTCTTCGACACTCGCCGGCGTATCCGTGGCGACCAGTATCGAGGCGGTGGCAGCTCGGAGTGGCGCCGCGACGTCCGGGCCGGCCCCGGCCGGACAGTCGAGGAGGACGGGCCGGTCGACCCCGGCGGCCAGCTGCAACGCCCGATCACGGGTCGGTGGCCCAGTCCCGGCCGTGAGCACGTCGACCCCGGGAAAGCGGGGGCTCGGCCGGGACACCTGCTCGGGCGGGGCTCCGTCAGCCACTGCCGCCAGCCCGGGCTCCCGACGCAGATTTGCCCGGACGTGCAGATCGGGCAGGTCGACGTCGGCGTCCACCAGAAGCGGCCGCACCCCGCGGCGAGCGAGGGCGCAGCCCAGGCCGAGCACGGTCGTCGTCTTGCCTGATCCACCCTTCCCCCCGGCGACGGCGAGTGTCCACTGGCCGGCGATCCGTGGCCGTTCCATGGCGCACGTGGGTTCGGTTTCGTCCTTCAAGCTGGGGGCGTAGCCGAGGGATTCAAGAGCCGTCCGGCCGGCAAGCAAGGCAATGGACCACGAGCACCTTATCAGTGCCAAGCAGCTTTCCCGCGCCGACATCGAGACGGTGCTCGACCGGGCGAGCGAGATCGCTGGCGACCGTCGGGGATACGGCGACCGCCACGCTGGCACGCTCCTCGGGCTGTTGTTCTTCGAGCCCAGCACGCGCACCAAGATGAGCTTCTCAGCGGCGGTCAAGCGCCTGGGCGGCGACGTCGTCGACATGGGGACGACGGAGTCCTCGAGCGTCACGAAGGGCGAGAGCCTTGCCGACACCGTCAGAGTGGTCGAAGGCTACGCGGACGCGCTGGTGCTGCGCCACCCGAGCGAGGGCTCGGCACGGATGGCGAGCGAGTACGTGGACGTACCGCTGATCAACGCCGGCGACGGCGCCGGTCAGCACCCGACACAAACGCTCCTCGATCTGTATACGATCCGAGAGAACGCCGGGCTCGACGACATCACGGTCGGCATCATGGGGGATCTGAAGTACGGCCGGACCGTCCACTCGCTCGCCTACGCACTGACCAACTTCGACGTCCGCCAGCACTTCATCAGTCCGGAGAGCCTCGCGATGCCCCGGAACGTCAGGTACGACCTCCACGAGACTGGCGCCTCCATCAAAGAGCACACCGACCTCGATGCGGTGCTGACGAGTCTGGACGTGCTGTACGTGACCCGGATCCAGCGCGAGCGGTTCCCCGACGAGAGCGAGTACCGCGCGGTGGCCGGCGAGTA
>CAYLJD010000031.1:0-24826 GCA_964383875.1 uncultured Halobacteriales archaeon | reverse complement strand
GCACGTCTTTGTCGATGTCTGCCGGATCCAGCGTCGCGTGGACGACCGTCGGCTCGGACGGAATCGACGCGCCGTAGGCCGTCTCGGTGAAACTACAGCCGATTCCGAAGACGAGGTCGGCCTCGTCGAGGAAGTGGCGGACCGGTTCCGGCATGCTCCGACCGGCCGCGCCCACGGCCAGCTCGTGGGTCTCCGGGAACGCGCTCTTGCCCTCGAGACTCGTGGCCACCGGGGCTGCGAGCAACTCTGCAACGGCCACGAGCTCGTCCCAGGCTTGCGCGTAGTGAATCCCCTGCCCAGCGTAGATGACGGGTCGCTCCGCGGCGAGGAGTGCATCGGCAACATCGGGGATCGCAGCCGGATCGGGCGCGCTGCGTTGGCGATCAGCCGGGCGGTAGTTATGCGGTTCGTCGACCTCTTCGGCGAAGACGTCCATCGGAAACTCGACGAGTGCTGGTCCAGGTCGGCCGTTGCGGGCGTTGTTGAACGCACGCCTGACGGCGGGGACGGTCTCGGCGGGATCAGTGACCTGCTCGCAGGACGTCGTCACCTCCCGATAGTTGTGTGACGCGTTGAAGTTCGGCTCGACGTCCGTCTGGGCCCGTTCGTAGCCCATGGGGAGCACGACGAGCGGCACGGAATCACCGTAGGCCTGTGCGACCCCCGGGAAGGCGTTCTCGGCCCCGGGCCCGAACTGCATGCAGAACACGCCGACATCCTCGCCGGCAGAAAGCCGACTGTACGCGTCGGCCATGTGGAGGCCGACCCGCTCCTGTCGAACCGGTATCGGTCGAATATCGACCCGCGCCGCCGCCTCGATGATCGGGTTGATCGGGTACGTGAAGAGGTACTCCACACCCTCAGCGTCCAGCACCTGTGCGATCGCGTCCGAGACGTACATGACAGCGCGCAGGTGGCGGGCACGCCCCTAAAGGGTTCCCCAGGCTGGGAGAGTGACCCGCTACTCACCCGAACCGTCCGGTATCAGTCTCGGCGTCCGGGGGGATGATCTTGCCAGGATTGAGAATGTTCTGCGGATCGAGCGTGCGCTTCAGGGCGGCCATGAGCTCGACGGCCACCGGGCCGTGCTCGTCGACAAGGTAGTCGCGTTTCTCGTGCTGGCCGATGCCGTGTTCGCCAGTGACGGTACCACCCATGTCGATCGTCCGCCGCGTCAACGTGTCGGAAATCTCCCGGGCCGTCTCGATCGCCGCCTCGTCGTCTCGCGGGACGAGCATGCCGCCGTGAACGTTGCCGTCGCCCGCGTGGCCGAACCAGTAGGAGAGGAAGCCGGCGTCGTCGGCGAGCCCCTTCGCCTCGCGGATCAGGTTGGGATACTTGCTGATCGGGACCACGAGGTCCTCCGGGCCGATCGGAATCAGGTTCTCGTCGTAGTCGCCGACAGCATACGCGAGGTCGTGGCGGGCCTCCCAGAGGTCGGCCATTGCCTCGTCGTCCGAAGCGATCTCGAATTCCCGGACGTCGTGCGCCTCGAGGATCGCCCGGCAGAAGTCGATCTCCTCCTCGATGCCGTGGTTCGCGTGGAATTCGAGAAAGACCATCGGTGTGTCCGGCAGGCCCGTCTCGGAGTAGGCGTTGGCGATCGTGGCCGAGCCACTATCGACGAGTTCGATCGTGGCGATGTCGACGCCCGATCTGACTACGTCGTGGACGGCCGCGGTCGCGTCGTCGAGCGAGTCGAAAATCCCTCTCCCGGCGCGTGTCTGTTCCGGCAGCCCGGCCAGTTGCATCGTCGCGCGCGTGATAATGCCGAACGTCCCCTCCGCGCCGACGAACAGCTCCCGGAGATTGTACCCACTCGATGACTTGATGGCTTTGCTCCCGACGTCGATGACCGAGCCGTCCGCGAGGACGACTTCGAGTTCGAGGAGCCAGTCGCTCACTTTCCCGTACTTGACTGTCTTCATGCCGCTGGCGTCAGTCGAGAGCATTCCACCGATAGTCGACAGATCACCGGACGTCGGCATAGACGGCACCACCAATCCGTACGCGGAGAGCGCCTCGTTGAGGTCACCACCGAGGACTCCCGGCTGGACGTCCACCTGCAGGTCGTCCGGACGAACCTCGAGGATCTCGTCCATACGCGTCGTGTCCAAACTGATCCCACCGTGGACGGGGGTGGCGCCGTGACTGAGGCCCGTCCCGGCGGCGTAGGGGGTAACAGGAATCCCGTGGGCGGCTGCCGTCTCGACGACCGCAACAACGTCTGCTGTCGATTCCGGAAAGACGACAACGTCCGGCCGGACCTCGCCTGATGACGGCGTGCCGAAGTCGCCGGCGTGGTTGTCGCGGGCCGATTCGCCGACCGACACTTGGTCGTCCCCGAGCGCTAACTCGGACACGAACGAGGGGGCCTGAGCCATCGTCGACACGGCAATCCACGGGCGGCCGGCTACTTGAGGCTGTCTCCTCTCTGTGTGACCGGCGTCTCCCACTGACGTGGTTTCGATCCGGCCACGAGGAGATCAGCTTCGAGATCCTGCGGGCGCCGCCGGCGGTTCACGAGGTCGCGAAGGAAACGTCGGCCGTCAGGTGCCGGGCCTGCTCGAGGAGTCGATCACCCGAGGCCCCGTCCGCCCCGACGAGTGTCATGTGGCCCATCTTTCGGAGGTGGTAGACCTCCCGTTTGCCATACCAGTGGAGGTGACACCGGTCAGTTCGCAGGAGCTGTTCGACACCGTCGAGGCGTGCGGGCTGGCGCTCCGGGACGTCGCCGAGGACGTTTGCCGTGACGGTCGGGCTCCGACGACCCGTGTGCCCCAGTGGCCAGCCCACGACGGCGCGCAGGTGCTGGGCGAACTGCGAGGTGTGGGCCCCTTCGATCGTCCAGTGCCCGGAGTTGTGCGGCCGTGGCGCGACTTCGTTGAGGAGAATCTCGCCATCGGTCGTCTCGAAGAGCTCGATGCCGAAGACGCCGCGGCCATCAAGCGCGTCGAGCACGTCACGCGCAACCGCCAGGGCTCGTTCCCGCACTGTGCCGGTCGTCCGCGCTGGCGAGAGTGTCTCGCGAAGAATCTCGGCTTCGTGGATCGTCTCAGTCACCGGGAATGTCTCCCGCTCGTCGTCACCGACGCAGCCGATCACGGCGAGCTCTCGCTCGAAATCGACGAACGCCTCGGCCATCGCGGGCCCGTCGATCGCGTCTATGGCGTCATCGATGTCTGCTGGAGACTCGACAGGAACGTTTCCACGGCCGTCGTAACCCCCCTCGCGAGCCTTCAGCATCGCCGGATAGCCCAGCTCCTCGCACGCCTCCCGAAGCGCCGCGACGGAGTCGACCGGACGGAACGGGGGGACCGGGATCCCAGCGTCGGCAAAATGACGTTTCTGGACGAGTTTGTCCTGGATCGTCCGAAGGGTGTCGGGATGTGGGTGGACCGGCGTCCCGGACTCAGCACCGACCCGTTCGAGCACATCGGGGTCGGCCAGCTCGATCTCGTAGGTGAGGTAGTCGGCCCGCTCGGCAAGCGAGCGAAGCGTCGCCGGGTCGTCGAATCCCCCGACGAGCTGGTCTCGCACGACTGGGGCTGCGGGCGCGTCGGGCGTAGGATCGGCCACGACCAGCTCCAGGCCGAGCGGACCCGCCGCCTCGCCGAGCATCCGGCCGAGCTGGCCGCCGCCCACGACGCCGACGGTCACGGGGGAACTCGACAGCTGCATGCCTCCGCGTTCCCGAGGAACCCGCTTAAGGGTGCTGGGATCCGCCGAGATCAACCGCCGGATGGGCCATCGATCCCGCCGAGCCGTTCGTGGACGTACACCGTCGTCTTGTAGTTGTTCGTCCGCATGCGGAAGGTGGCCGACTCGTACCCGGCAGAACGGAGACGATCATCTGGAACAGTCGTGTCCGCCGCCATGGTGACGACCACGCCGGGTGCCTCAGTCTCGGCCAGTGAGGCGATCCGCTCGGTTTCGTTCTCGCACGTCACGTTCGCGTCTGCCACCCGATAGTACCAGGGGAGTGGCAGTGCGTTGTACCAGCGGGCGCAATACGGGAGCCCGAGCAGAATATGGTCGCCAAGATCTGGCGGCGATTCCTCGACGAGAGCCAGGTGATCGTCGTAGGCCGTCCCGGATTCGCCGTAGTACAGGACGATATCGGACGCAGGGTGCTCGGCTGTCGCTGACCGTTCGAACGCGCCGGCGACCGGGTCGAGATCGTCGGCAGGCTGGGCGTACTGGACGAGCGCATTCGACTCAGTCGAGTGTTGCACGTACGCGCCGTCGACTGCTGGGACAGCCACCAACCCGGCGAGCACGACCAAGATCACGGCAGCGACCGCCCAGCCGATGTCGTCGCCCTGTCGAGCCGAGGCGATCCCGACCCGGTAGACGCGAGCAATGCCAACCGCAGCCGGAATCGCCAGCACGACTACCGCGTGAACGACGATCCACGCCCCGAACACGTCCGTTCCGAGGGGATAACCCAGGACCGAGACGAAGCCAGCGTACCCGGCAAACAGCACGAGGTTTCGGCTCGTCACCCGACCGTAGCGCTCCCAGACGAACCCGGCAACGCCGAACAGGCCGACGACGGCCGCATGGTAGCGCATGACGACAAGGTACTCCCAGAGGAAACACAGCCACCCGTCGATCACGTTGTCTTTGTTGCAGCTGGGGTCACTGGACTGCGTGAACCACTCCATGAACTGGTGCCAGGTGTCGGCCAGTACATCGAGGGCGAAAGCGGGAAACGCGGCCGGCTGTGCGAGCGCCTCGTAGATGCCGAGCCCCCCGGCCGCGGGTCCGACGGCCGGGAAGTGCAGTCCGGCACTGCCGGCGCCCCGTGGTGCGAAGAGAAACACGATGACAGCGAGAAAGAGGAGGGTCGCTCCGACGGCGTGGAGCGCCCAGCGGGCGACGGGCGCGATGCTACGATCGAGTTCGCGCCACGTCCGGCCGAGCAGGTCAAACCCGTTCCGGGCCGCGCGAGGCCGATAGAGCGCCTGATCGGCCAACAGGGCGGCCGCACCAATCCAGGTCAGGACGTAGACCGCCGCGTTCTCCTTCGAACCGAACCCGAGCGCAACCAGCACCGCCACGCCGTAGAGGTATCGGGCATGGCGGGTGTCGTACAAGCGCACGAGGAGGCCGAGGCCGGCGACCATGAACGCCGCGACCAGTATGTCGCTCCGCATGAACCGCGAGTAGTACAGCAGCACCGAGTTGAACGCCAGGAACAGCGCCAGGATGACGGTCTCGTCGTCGTCCAGGTGGGAACGAAAGAGCAGGGCGGTGAGTGGGAGGAGACCGCCGACGAGGGCCACCGGCACCCGGAGGAGTGCGTCACTCGGCCCGAAAATGGGTACGAGGACGTGGTTGATATGCTGGATTACCGGCCCGTGAATGATCCGTCGGTAGGCGAACGAGCCGGAATCGATGGTGTGGAGGATCCAGTACCCCACCCTGGCCTCGTCCCAGTGGAAGGTCCGGGCGCCAAGCAAGACGATCCGTACGAGGATCGCCACGACGGCAATCGCGACGACCGCGTGGACGGGGCCAACCGCATGAAGCTTCGCAGCGGCCGGTTCACAGCGAGCACGCACCCTCGCGAGCAGGGTGCCGTCAGTACTCATTCCAATCAGACTGACCCCCGGGCGGGATAGAATCGTTACGGTTCTTGCCACCAGCCCGGAGCGGTACATCTTTTACCGCCCGTGCCGCCGGATGACCCATGGTACGGCTCGGGCTGGTCGTCGCCCAGTTCAACAAGGACGGGGACGTCACCCACGAGATGGAGGCGCGGGCCCGAGAAGCCGCGGCCGCCCGAGAGGCAGACATCGTCGAGACGCTTGCGGTGCCCGGTTCGTACGATTCACCCCTGGCGGCGGACCAACTCGCCCGCCGTGACGACATTGATGCCGTGGCCGCGATCGGGGCGATCGTCAGCGGCGACACGGACCACGACAGCGTCATCGCCGAGGCAGCCGCCGAGGGGCTGACCGAGGTGAGTCTCCGCCGAGACACCCCAGTCACGTTCGGCATCACCGGTCCCGGAATGAGTGCCGACGAAGCGGCCGCCCGAGTCGACTACGGCGCGACAGCTGTCGAAAGTGCGATCGATCTCGTCGAGGAATTGGACCAATGAGCCCGAGCTTCACATTCAGCGACCGAGTCGGCCGAGTCGAACCGAGCGCGACGCTGGCCATCAGCAACGCGGCCAGCGAGCTGGAAGCGGCAGGTGTCGACGTGATCGACTTGAGCGTGGGCGAGCCCGACTTCGAGACGCCCGCCAACATCCGGCAGGCGGCTGTCGACGCCATGGAGGCGGGGCACACCGGCTACACGCCCTCGAAGGGGATTCCCGAGCTTCGGGCTGCCATTGCCGAAAAACTCGCCAGTGACAACCTGGACCAGTACGAGCCGGAACACGTGCTGGTCACCCCCGGCGCGAAGCAGGCGCTCTTCGAAGTGTTCCAGACGCTCGTCGACGAGGGTGACGAAGTGGTGCTCCTGGATCCGGCGTGGGTGTCCTACGAGGCGATGGCAACGCTCGCTGGCGCCGAGTTGCGCCGCGTGGACACGGCCCAGTACGACTTCCGGCTTGAGGGCGCCCTGGGCGATCTGGCCGGTGTCGTGACCGACGAGACGGATCTGCTCGTCGTGAACTCGCCGGGGAACCCACACGGCACCGTCTACGGTCAGACCGCACTCGAAGGGCTCAGAGACCTGGCGGTCGACCACGACGTGACCGTCATCGCCGACGAGATATACGGACGCATCGTCTACGATGGGCACCATCCAACAAGTGTCGGGTCGCTCCAGGGGATGGCCGACCGAACGATCACGATCAACGGCTTCTCGAAAGCCTACTCGATGACCGGCTGGCGGCTGGGGTACCTTGCGGCTCCGTCCGCCGTCGTGGATGCCGCCGGCAAGATCCACAGCCACTCCGTCTCGTGTGCCGTCAACTTCGTCCAGCACGCGGGGGTCGAGGCGCTCCAGAACACTGACGAGGCAGTCGAGACGATGGTCGATGAGTTCGCCGCCCGGCGTGATCTCCTCGTTGACGTCCTCGCCGACGAGGGCATCGACGTGCCGAGTCCGGAGGGCGCATTTTACCTGATGCTCCCGGTCGATGGAGACGACGAAGCCTGGTGCGAACGGGCAATCGAGGACGCACACGTCGCGGCGGTCCCGGGGAGTGCGTTCGGCACGCCTGGCTACGCTCGCCTCTCGTACGCAACCGACCGGGAGCGACTCACCCACGCTATCGATCGCCTGGCCGACGAGGGACTCCTGTAAGGAGCAGAGTGGAGGCTGTCCAGTCAGGTTCGATCGGCACGGATCCGATCGATGATCTGCCCCGTCGAGAGTAACTCGCGGTCATTCTGGGGGTCACGGCCTGACGCGCGCCTGACGTCGAGATCGAGCCCCCGTTCGGCAGCTGCGGCTTCGATCGCGTCCGCGTCGTGGGCCTGGTCGTGACCGAGGGCGATCACGTCCGGTTCGATCTCCTCGATCGGGACGAAGATGTCGTCGGGGTGGCCGAGTCTGGCGTGGTCCACTGGGTCGAGGGCGCCGACCATCTCGACGCGCTGTGGCCCGGGGACGTAGGGTCCGGACTTGTGGGTCACGTTGCCCGACCGGGCGACGATGACGTGGAGTTCGTCACCCATGGCGGCCGACTCGCGCAGGTAGTGGAGGTGACCGGGATGGAGAATGTCGAAAGTCCCCTGAGCGACCACCCTGATCATCGTTCCTCCAACCGGTCGTCACGGCCATCCTCGCGGAGCTCGGCGTCGATGTCTGCCTGGGTGAAGTGGAAGAACTCCTCCTCGGGCGGATCCACGTCCAGAACGGGGAGGTCTATCGGATTCCCCTCGCGGTCGAACGCCTGCCAATCAGTCCGACCGTACGGTGCACCTACGATGATGTGGATTCGGTTCCGCCCGAAGGTTCCGAGATCTTCGTCGCTCGGACGAAGGACCCCGTTCGGATGGGAGTGAATCGAGCCAGCGGCGCGGAGATCGTTCGGCACCATACTCGTCTTGACAGTGGCACTGACGGGGTTCGTCTCGGTCCCGGGGATGACGAGCACGTCAGAGAGGACCGTCCCGTCTGTATCGAGACCGAGCGTCCGGGCGTCTTCCCCCCGGAGGAGGCCCATATACTCGTCCGGATGGGCGTCGGCCGAAGCCGAGAGTGCAAACTCGAGCGCGCCGTCGGCAATGCCGAGGATCTCGCTCGAGCTGAACAGTCCCATTGGTGGATGTCTTCAGGGATGGCATCTAAGACTTCCGGACCGCTGGCGGCCGTCGGTCACGGCGTGGCGGGACACCATCGAGTTACAGCCCTTCTCGCGCCACGAAATCGAGCACGGGACGATCTGTCTCAGCGAGGCGGGTCGGGTCGGCGCCACTCCCTCTGGCCCGCTTAATTGCGGCGAGAGCCAAGAGGTCGTTGTCGCGATTCTCCGCGAAGATGCGGAGCTCGCGACCGCGCTGTGTCTCGACGTTGTCGAGGGTGTCCGCCTCAAGGGCAGCCGCGATCTCGTGTCCCCGACTCGTGGCTTCGAGCGTCGACGCCCCCAACCCCCGCCGGGATCACGGCGTTGAACCGCTCGGTGGCGGCACTCAAGAGGCGAAGCGCGAGCCCACCGCCCATCGAATAGCCCATGAGATCTGCCTCATCGATCGAGAGATGGTCCAACAGTCGACCCACGTCCTCGGCCATCGTCTCGCGGGCATACGCGGCCATAACGCGGCCGGATCGTGCGGCGTCGCACTCTCGCCGTGGCCTCGACAGGTGAGCGCGATGACCCGTCGGCCAGCGTCAGTCAAAGTGTCGTACCAGCCCGTGTCCTGCCAGGTTCCGTGGCGGCTCGACGCGAAGCCGTGGACCAGGACAATCGGCGACCCCTCTCCGATGTCGTCGTAGGCAATCTCCACGCCGTCCGAATCGAACGTACTGGGGGTCATGCGTCGCGGGATCGTACCAGGGCCGTCCTTATAATCGGCGCCGGTCCACCGACGCCTCGACAGCGACCCAGGACGGCGGCGTGGGCGTTGGTTCGCCCGAAGCCAGGGCGCGACCCGGCTGAGATCGAAGGGTAAAAAGCCGCCACAACCCAATCGACGGCACGATGTCTCCAGGACAGGACGCCGAGCGAACCGGCGTCCAAGATGACCCTCTCGTCTACGATCTCGATGCGAACTGCACCGTGGACGATCTCGAGGAAGGTGCAGTCTATCACGCCACCGTCAATGGCGTCGTCGAGTATGGCGTCTTCGTCGACCTCGCCGAGTCACTCTCCGGGCTTGTCCACGAGTCGAATCTCCATGGCACGTACGAGGTCGGTGACGAACTGGTTGTCGAACTCACCGAGATCCTCGACGACGGCGATCTGAGTTTTGCCGAAGTCACTGTCGACGAACCGACGACAGAGACCGTCGCACCGGGCGACCGAGTGACCGTGGCGGACCTCGCCGACGGCGTGGGCGACGCTGTTCGGATCGCGGGCCAAGTCATCCAGATCAACCAGACCGGCGGACCAACCATTTTCCAGGTGCGAGACGAAACTGGCGTCGTCCCGTGTGCGGGCTTCGAGTCGGCCGGCGTCCGGGCGTACCCCGACGTCGAGATGGACGATCTCGTGCGCGTCACCGGGACGATCGAAGCCCGCGACGGAGCAGTGCAAGTGGAGGCCGACAGCGTCGTCACGCTCGAGGGGGACCGGGCTGACGCGGTCGCCCGACGACTGGAGGACGCCACTGCGCAGCTCGCCACGCCAGCCGACGTGGACTCACTCGTCGAGTGGCCGGCCTTCGCGAAACTCCGCCCAGACCTCGAGGCGGTCGCCAGACGGCTCCGCGAGGCAATTCTCGAGGGACGGCCGATCCGGATGCGCCACCACGCCGACGGCGACGGGCTCTGTGCGAGCATCCCGTTGCAGTATGCCCTCGAACGATTCATCGCCGATCACTACGAAGACCCGGATGCGCCCCGGCACCTGCTCCGGCGGCTCCCCAGCAAAGCTCCATTCTACGAACTCGAAGACGTGACCCGTGACCTGAACTACGCCCTCGAGGACCGTACCCGTCACGGACAGAAACTGCCACTTCTCTTGATGCTCGACAACGGCAGTACGGCAGAGGACACGCCGGCGTACCGGAACCTGGCCCACTACGACGTGCCGATCGTCGTCGTGGACCACCACCACCCCGACCCGGACGCCGTCGAAGGGCTCGTCGAAACCCACGTCAATCCGTACCTCCACGGCGAGGATTACCGCATTACCACGGGCATGTGCTGCGTCGAAATCGCCCGAATGATCGACCCCGACCTGACCGAGACACTCCGCCACGTTCCGGCGGTCGCAGGTCTCGCCGACCGGTCAGAGGGGGAAGCCATGCCGCAATACCTTGAGCTGGCCGCGGAGGCCGGCTACGACCACGAGCGCGTCACGGAGATCGGTGAAGCCCTCGACTACGCGACGCACTGGCTGCGGTATAGCCACGGGCGCGAGCTGATGAACGACGTCCTCAACGTCAACTGCGACGACCCGGATCGCCACGCTACACTCGTGGACTTTCTGGCGGCCCGTGCCGAGCGAGACGTGGCGGATCAGTTGGACGTCGCGATGGAGCACGTCACCCACGAGGAGCTCGATAACGGGGCTCACCTGTACCGAATCGACGTCGAGCACCACGCCAAACGGTTCACGTACCCCGCCCCGGGCAAAACCACGGGCAAGATCCACGACCGAAAGGTGGCCGAGACCGGCGGCCCGGTGATCACCATCGGGTTCGGCCCAGACTTCGCCGTCCTCCGATCTGACGGCGTTCGACTAGACATCCCCGAGATGGTCGCCGAGCTCCAGGAGGAGATCGACGGCGGGGGCGTCAGCGGGGGTGGCCACCTGGTGGTCGGGTCGATCAAGTTCGTGCGCGGGATGCGAGAGGCGGTGCTCGACGCGCTCGAAGCGAAGATGGCAGCCGCGGAAATCGACGAGGCCCTCGGGAGCTCGGCCACCCGCCACGAGGAGGCCTGACCTCAGGTCCCGAACTCGATGGCCGCCCCACGTCTGGCGGCGATGAGTGCGAACACCAGACAGCCCAGCAGTACCCCCACAGAGACACGCCAGCGACCCGCTCGCCAGTCCGCACGGATCACGCGACCGAAGTAGGTGGCCACCGCTTCACCATCGAGCACGAGGGCGACTTCGCGGTTGTGGCGAACCGAGTTGTTGTTCCAGTTGAGGCTGCCAAGGAGGACGCGTTTCCCATCGATCACGGCGCCCTTCGCGTGGAGCCGAGCAAATCGGTTGCTGGGCTGGACCAGTCGCACCTCCAGATCGAGACCCTCACGCGTGGCGATCTGCCGGAGACGTTCGGCAACAGCCTGGTTGTCCGCCCGGTTGTACCACGCATTCCCGAGGAGAAGCCGAACGGAGACGCCGCGCCGGGCAGCATCGAGGCTCGCGTCGATGAACGGATGGGTGACTCCGCCGACGCTGGCCTGCACAATCCAGATCGAGCGGTCTGCGTCTCCGAGGAGCGAGGTCACCGCCGACTCGGCGTTGTCCGGCGCCAGTAACAGGTGTGTCCGGTTCACCGATACGGTGTGGGGGGAAACCCGTGGATTGTACGTGTCGTTCGCCGGTGACTCTTCGCGTGGGTCGACAGTGGACCGATGGGTCGCCCAGTCGAGCGCGTCGTGCCACCCACGATCGGCGCGGAACGTCGCCACGAGTCCGGTCACGATTCGCGACTGATTCGTCACGACACCCCAGCCACGGCTCGCATTGCCACCAGTCCCCGCGGGTTTCCAGTTCTCGCTGGTCACGAGCGCCCGGTCGTCGATCACCGCGTACTTCGCGTGGTGAAACCGGTACCGCGCCCGGCGACCGCCGAGCACGCGCACGTCGATGCCAGCCCGGTGGAGCCGGTCGAGAACCCGCATCTCTGCGGCTGCCATCCCACCGACTGGATCGGCATCGAAGATGACCCGGACGTCGACACCTCGCTGCTGTGCTCGGATCACGGTCTCGGCCACGCTGGACGAGGTGATCGTATAGCCGGCGAGGAACAGTCGCCGTTCGGCCGACGCCAGTTCCTGCGCCGGTGCACCACCCGCATCCGGAAGCACGAAGGCCTCGACGGTCCCGCGTGAGGCTGTCACGACCGAGTAATCGGTGGCCGCCAGAGGACGCCACCGGCGAGTCGAATTCGGCCACAGGACAGCCCCCTCCGGCGCGTTCTCGTAGCTGACGAGATCGTGTGTCTCGTCGCCGGAAACGAGTCGAAGCCGTTCGCCCCTGTTCGCGAGTTGCAGGCGATCCGGGAGCCGGGCGACGGTCCCCTCCACCAGATCACGTGTCACGTTCGGGTGCGTCGAGAACCGGACCGTCCCCGGACCCGCGTCCGGCAGTGACACACGCGTCTCCCCGTCGGCGAGCTCGTAGTCGGTGAGGTCGAGGTGCTCCGGGACGGTCAGCACGACAAATTCTCCCGCGTCGTCCGGGGCGACCGGATTCGGGTACACCGCCTGGATCGACGGCTGGCCGGTCGCGTTCGCTGCCGGGAGCGGACCGACTGTCCCCCCGACGAGTGTCACCGCAAGGAGGACGTACAGCACGGGGCCGGTTGGTCGCCCACTCTGGCATAAAGCTGGGGCGCGTCGCGCACCCGAGCCCGCCTTCGAGACGTACGTGCTCCCGGACGGGGAGGGTCTCGCGGTGTCGGTCCGGCTGGACGAGTGAGTCCCCGAAGCCGAGTCGAGTGTGCGCTGGCCAGAACCCCTTAGACGCCAGCTGCGTTCTCGGCTTCTGACTGAACGATGTACGACCGGTCGTCGGCGTAGTCAGCGGCGATGTCGAGGGCCCGTTCGGTGCCGATCTGATTGAGAGCCCACGCGGCACTCGCCCGGACTTCGTTCGCTTCGTCGTCGGCCAGGACGTCTGACAGCGGATCGACCGCGCGAGTGTCGCCGATCATGCCGAGTGCCCGTGCGGCGGCGGAGCGAACCGACGCGCTTTCGGCGACCAGCCGGTCCGCAACAGCCTGCGTCGACTCGGCACTGCCGATGGCTCCGAGCGCGCGCAAGCAGACGATGTCGAGCTGGACGTCACCACCACCGAGGAGGTCCTCGATCGTCTCTCGCGGACGGTCGTCGCCGATGCGCCCGAGCACCTGAATCGCGTGTTTGTCACGGCGCTCGGCACGCGCTTCCATGGGCTCCACGGCCTCCGCCGGGGCAAACCGTTCCAGCGCGTCCAGAATGTTCTCCTCCATGAAGTCGGACTCGTAGTACTCGAGCGCCATGAGGATGGGCTCGGCCTCCCCTTCCTGGGCGTACACTTTGATCGCATTCCACGCCGGCGGAAAGTCCTTCGTGTTTTCTGGCTCGAGGACGTCGTAAAACCCCTGCGCGTAGAGCCGCTCGCGGATCGTCAGGTCGCTCCAGATCTCGGCCGCCTCGAGATCATCCGTCAGCGTCTCCGCAACCTCGACTAACTCGGCAAGCGTCGATGCGTCGGCGTCCGGATCGAGCCCGGCCGCGGCCACAGCCTCTCGGAGTGTCTGGATCGACTCGGCAAGCGAGTCCATGTCGCTGTCGTCGAATGTGACATCGTCGTCGACGACGTCCCGACCGGCGTCGATGGCCCGCTCGACCGCCTCGCGAACGTCCCGTTCGCCGTCCTCAGTCCATTCAGCCTCGGTGACGGTCGACTCGGCCGCGGCGAGTGCGTCAGTGACGTCCTCGGCGTACGGCCCGCGTGCCTCCTCGAGTTGCGCCCGAAGCTCGTCGATCTCACTTTCGACCGCTGCCGCAGGGTCGTCTTCGTCGTCGTCCTCCGGTTCCGGCAGATCTGCCGCCTCGAGGTCCGCCGCGATGGCGTCGAGGTCGGCCTCGATGTCGTCGAGGTCAGCCTCCGTCTCGGCCGCCTCAAGGGCTTCCGCGGCGTCGGCGAGACGCGCGTCAAGCGTCTCCGTCGAGATCGCCCCAGCCGCGTCGTCCGCACCAGCGGCATCGGCGTCGTCGCCATCCGCGGCATCCTCGCCATTGCTCATGCGTGCACCTGCGACGGGTCCGGAAAAGAGCGTTTCCCTTCCGTCCGTGGGCCAAATCGAGTCGCCTTTGGTGGCGGCAGCCCACATCGCCGACATGGAGCGGCGGACGTTTCTCCGAGCCGCGAGTGTCGCCGGGGTCGTGGGGGTCGGTGCCTGCCTCGACAGCCGGGCTCGCTCCGATCAGTCGTACGACGTGGGGATGACGACGGTCGAATTCGCGCCACCCCAGGTGACCGTCGCGCCCGGCGACACGGTTGTCTGGCGGAACACCAGCTCGCACGCCCATACCGTCACGGCCTACGAGGATCAGCTCCACGAGGGTGCGGCATACTTCGCGACGGGTGCGTTCGATTCCCAACAGGCTGCCGAATCCGCCTGGGACGACCGCGCTGGCGGTGCGCTCTACCAGGACGAGACGTACGCGCACACCTTTCCTCACGCCGGCTCGTACCCGTACTACTGTATCCCGCACGAGTCAGCCGGGATGACGGGAACTGTCATCGTCCGGGAATAGAGTCGGATCGCCCGTCGGTGGGTTCCCTCATGCAGTGACCGCTCGAGAACGGTGAGGATGGCTCCGGAGGAGGCCACACTCGACTCACGAGCATCCACCGCCGTGGCGTCCGAGCCAGCCGCCACTGTTTATAGGTGTCTGTCTGACCAGACTCGCCCGCCGGGCTACCGGACGTACTTCGAGAAGACTTTCGACTCGATGGTTCGGAGGTGTTTGCCGACAGTCCCCGGCTCGACGCCGACGTCGCTGGCGATGTCAGCCTGGGTCGCCCGCCGAGGGTTTTCGTAATACCCCAGCTCGAGTGCCGTCTCGAGGACCTCCCGCTGGCGGTCAGTCAGGCCAGCGAACACGCCAGCCGCTTCGGGGCTGTAGGGGCCGGTCGAGACGAGTTCCATCTCGACGCCGTCGGGGAGATCGATCCCCGTGCCCTCGAAATCCGCTTCGCGACCGACGAGAGTGACGCGCTGCGCCCCCGTTTCAGTGTACTCGACCGGCATCTCCACGACGAATTCCGCCGCGTGCTGGGCCTCGAGCAATCGGTCGACCCGCGGGCTCGACTCCACGTGACTGTAGCAGTACCCCGACTCGTCCCCGGAGACGGCGAACTCGTGGACTGCCGGGGAGTCGTCCATGATCTCGGCGTACCGATCGAGGTCGCCCGCCACCTCCGTGAGCAGGACGATCGAGCCGTCCGGGAGCTCTTCGACGGCGTGCATGGCCCGGCGAGTGACCGCCGGATCTTCGGCGAGTCGACGCTCGACCGGGTGGAGGGCTTCCGGGTCGTGGTGCAACAGGATCGTCACGTATCGCATCGCACGAGGGTCGGACGGTCGTTGTGATAAAACCGGTTCACATCTGTCAGCATAGGACTACGGTCGTGGAACACGACTGATCCTCCATGAGTCGTTCGACAACGCCACCGACACCCGACGGCGTCCCGTTCCTCGGGAATGGCATTGCATTCTCCCGTGATCCGATTCGCGCCATGGAGTCCTGGGCGGCCGTCGGCGACATCGTCCGACTGACCTTTCCGGGCCGGACGATGTACATGGTGACCGACCCGGACGTCATCGAGCGCATCCTCGTCTCCGACCAGGACAAGTTTTCGATCGGCCCCGCACAGCGGGAGTTCTTCGCGGACGTCGAAGATCACGCTGTCACGACGAATACCGGCGACCGCTGGCGACGGCTCCGCCGGGCGTTGCACCCGGCGTTCACGCGGGAGCGCATCCGCCGGTACGCGGCCGACATGGCACGGACCACGGACGAGTTCGTCGCCCGGTGGGACGACGGCGACCACTTCGATCTCCCTCGTGAGACGCGGCTGCTGACCGTGAATGTCATCGGCGACGCCCTCCTCGACGTCGATTTCCGCGGTCGCGAGGACGTCGTCACTGCCGCCGCGGATGCACTGTTGGCCCGCGCCAACTTCCGACGCCCGGGCCAGTTTCTTCCTGACTGGGTGCCGACGCCGACCGATCGCCGCTTCGCCCGCGCCGTCGGTGAACTCGACGACTTTGTCGGCGACGTCATCGCGACGCGCCAGCAAGGCGCCGCCGGCACGAGTGCGACAGACGCGGCGCATGGCAGCGAGGACGTCTGCCACGACCTCCTCGCGGCTCACGAACGCGGTGATCTCTCACTCGCCGAAGTCCGACACAACCTCGTGGCCCTCCTGCTCGCCGGTCACGACTCGCCGGCGACGGCCCTCACTTCCGCCCTCATCCTGTTGAGCGACCATCCGGCCGCGCGGGCGGGACTCGTCGACGAGTTCGAGGCTGTCGTCGACGGGACGTATCCCACGGCCGAGGATGTCGACGAGCTCAAACGGACCCAGCGCGTGGTGTCGGAAACGCTTCGGCTGTATCCGCCGACGACGGGCGTCAATCGGCAGGCAACGGAGCCGGTCTCACTCGGGGGATACGAGTTCGACGCCGGCGCACAGTTCATGCTCCCCCAGTGGGTGGTCCACCGCGATGAGCGGTTCTGGGACGACCCCGAGCAGTTCGACCCGTCCCGGTGGGAGCGGGACACGAACCGAGGGACCTTCGCTTACTTCCCGTTCAGTGGCGGCCCACGGGCGTGCGTCGGCAACGACTTCGCCCGACAGGAACTCGTGATCGCTCTCGCGACGACAGTCAGCCAGGTGTCGCTTGACGTCACCGTCGACGGGCAGCTCACGTTCGAACCGTCGATCCAACTCCGCCCGACGAACGACATCGAGGCGACGGTGCGGCGGCGGTAGCCAAGCACACGCACGCCGGGCGGATAGTCGAGTGTGGATCGGCCTCGACAAACCGCCTACGTGCCGGACGCAGGCCCCGTCACACCCCGGTGATCGAGATGGCAACCCACATTAGGCCCGGAATCCAATTCCCCTCTGCATGGGCACGTCGTACCTCATCGTCGGTGATGGGATCGCAGGAAGCTCGGCCGCGGAAACGCTCCGCGAGCACGACCCTGGGTCCGACGTGACGGTCATCACCGACGAGGGCGAGGCCCTTTACAATCGGATTCTCATCAAGGAGTTCGCCAAAGGCAAGCTGCCCGAGGCGCCGATTTCCATCCACGAACCGGAGTGGTACGCGGAGCGGGACATCGAACTACGCCTAAACACCCACGTCACCCGCGTGAATCCGGGCGCGCACGTGGTCGTGACCCACGATGGGACGGAACTCAGTTACGACAAACTGCTGATCGCGACTGGCGGCACCCCCACGTCGCTCCCCGTCGAAAACGCCGATGCGGACGGCGTGCACCACTTCTGGACCTTCGAGGATGCCCGAGCCATCCGCGAGCACGCCGAAGCGGCCGAGACGGGCGTCGTGGTCGGTGCCGGTCTGCTCGGCATCGATTTGGCAGCCATCTGTGGCGCGCAGGGCGTCGACGCCCACTACCTCATGCGCGGCGACCGCTGGTGGCGATACGCGCTCTCGCAGTCCGGCGCCGAGATCGTCCACGACGCCCTCGAATCGATCGGCGTCACGCCAGTTTTCGATTCCGGTGTCGAGCGATTCGAAGTCGACGACGCCGGCCACGTCACTGGAGCGACCGATCCGAACGGTGCGTTCTACGACGGGGAGTTCGTCGGCGTCGCGATCGGCCTGGACTTCAACACGGAGTGGCTCAGCGGGTCGGGCGTGGAGTGCGAAAACGGCGTCATCGTCGACGAGTACCTCCGTACCGGCGTCGACGACATCTACGCCGCCGGAGACATCACACAGTTCCACGACGTCATCATCGGGCAACGGACACAGAACGGGGCCTGGGGATCGGCGAAGCAACAGGGGGCGACGGCCGCCACCAACATGGCCGCCGACGCCCCCGAGGAGGTCTTCCGCTGGGTCCCGTCCTACTCGATCACCCACTTCGATTTCCCGTTCCTCTCCTTTGGCCACCCGGAACTCGGCGACGATGCGGCCGAACGGAGTTACGCCGAAGGGGAGTGGCGTCGACTCAAGTTCGTCGAGGGCCAGCTCGTCGGGGGGGTCCTCATCGGCGATCTCTCCCAGCAGTCAACCTACAAACAGCTCATCCGGGAACAACGCATCGTGGCGGATCAGACGGACGTCCTGCTGGAAAAGAGCGTCGACGTAGAGCAGCTCGAACCGGCGCCGCAGGCCGAATAATCCCACCCGGGTCCGCAGAGCGAGCGTGTGCACGCCGCCGCACGCCCCACATCACTCGACCACCAGCGGGCGCTGTCGCAAAGCGGGGCTCGATGGGCGTCACGCAGCAGACCGCGTCCCGGAACACTGACTCGTGATGGTTCGCCGCCCGTGGATCCACCCACCGGTTCCGAACGCGACCGACACCGTTTTGCGCCGGGCCGGACCACGAGCACTCATGGACGGCGGCGGCAGCACCGACATGACACTGGCGTTCGATCTGGCGGCACTCAAGCGCCTCGCTCGTCCGGATGCAGTATTCAACGACGCGCGCCAGTGGAGTGAATACGTCGGCGTCGTCTCCGAGCAGCCCACGTACGTCGTCACCAACTTCACCCGCAAACACCGCATCCGACAGGACTTCTTCTCGGGACCACGCGGTCGCGAGGAGAGTCTCGCAAACGTCCGTGAACAGTTCGGGACCGAACGCCACGTGTACGTCGGCGTCGACGCGGACGACGAACAGTTGGCGCAGGACACTGGCTGGGAATTCGTCGATGTCGAGGCAGCCGCCGACGCGGCCGACTGGGAGCGCGGCGAGCCCGAGTCATCGGTCGAACCAACCGAGAACACGCGAGACGACTGGCCGTGACCGGTGGTGGCGCGATCCTGCCGCCCGGTTGCCCGGGCCCGACAAGTCTAATACCCTCCAGTCGTCAAGGCCGGATACTGTGACCCAGGTCAAGGTGTCCCTGCCGGACCAGACCCACAACGAGATCACGCGTCTGGTCGAGCAGGGCGAATTCATCAATCAGGACCAGGCCGTCGAGGAACTCCTGAAGCGAGGACTCACGGCCTACGGACCGACCGACGATTCCGGCGCCGAAATCGACGAGACAATGTTCGGCCAGCGGGCGACCGAACAGCAGGACCCAGCCCTCCAGGACGACGATTCTGCGGACGAGTACACGTTCTGATCACGGGTCCCCGGGTGCGAGGCAACGCTCGATCAGATACCGATCATGCCGCTCGCGAGCGCGACGCCGGTTTTGAGATACGAGGGCCGGGTGATCCGCTCGAGGTCGGTCGTATCGAGCGAAACGTCGAATACGTCCAGGTTCTCTGCAAGGTGGGCACGCGAGGTCGACTGGGGAACCGCGACGACTCCGTCATGCTGGACCGCCCACCGAATGGCGACTTGTCGGAGCGCACGCCGATATCCGCCAGCACTGGATCGCCGAGGTGGCCCCGTAGGCAAGCGGCCTGGAGGCCGTCAGATGGTCGTCCGCCTCCTGGCAGTACCGCCGGAGGTCGCGCTGGGGCGACCACGGGAAACAGCACCTGATCGGTGACGTCCAGGGCGTCCGAGAGGTCGCGGGCTGGGCAAGTCGATCCCGGCCGAAGTTGCTGACGCCGATGTATTGGGCGAGTCCGCGATCGAGAGCGGCAGTACGCCGAGCCATGGAACTCCCACCGGGTATCGGTGTGAGGGGATCCCTGAGGGGAACTGTCCTCCACGTATCGGGGTCAGTCGCCATCGCGCCGCGTGACCCGCATCGACATCGTTGTCGCTGGGTGGACTGTCAACGTGGGCCTGAGTGCCGGTGGCGTGTTCCCCAGATACTCCAACCGGTACGACCGCGCGATCGTCGCGACGATGAGCTGTGCTTCGAGCATCGCGAGGTGTTTCCCGATGCAGATCCGTGGTCCGCCACCGAACGGAAAGTACGCGAACTGGTGTCGGTCAGCGGTACGCTCAGGCGCCCACCGCTCCGGGTCGAACGCCGCTGGATCCTGCCAGTGGCGATCCGACCGGTGGACAGCCCACTGCGGCAGCATGATGGTCGCCCCCTCGGGAACAGTATAGCCGTCCACCTCGATGGGACGCGTCGGGGTCCGGAAGATCGTGTACACCGGTGGATACAGACGCATCGCCTCCCGAATGGCCCACTCCGTATACTCGAACGCCTGGACGTGGGCCGATCCCGGCCGCTCACCATCCAGGACGGAGTCGACTTCAGCCCGCACGCGCGCCGCCGCCGGATGCTCGGACAGGAGATACCACGTGTAGGTCAGCGCCAGGGCGGTCGTGTCGTGCCCGGCCAGGAGCACGGTCATCACCTCGTCGCGAACGTGCGAATGTGTGAGTTCACCCCGCTCGTGACCCCGAATGAGCCGCGCCAGGAAATCTGTCGGCTCGCCGTTCCCCGCCGACAAGGTTTGTCGCCGGCGAGTGACGAGGTCCTCGATCACAGATTCGAGCGCCGCGATGGCTTCGCGATACTCCCGATCGCCGGGGAGCGGCACACTCGCCGGGAGAGCAAACCGAATCGGGTTGGGTTCGAATCGGGCGCCCACGGGTTCGAGTTGGTCTTGCACGTGGGCGATTGTCGCCTCGTCGAGCTCGACGCCCAGCATCAGATCGGTAATCACGGCGATCGTCACTCGCGTCATCGCCCGCTCGACATCGATGACGTCACCGGGGGTCCACTCGGCAACGAGCGACTGGGCATGGTCAGTGATCCGATCGGCCATGGGCGTGAGTCGGGAGCCGGCGAAGGTCGGATTCGCCAGCTCCCGCTGGGCCGCCCACGTGTCACCGGCCGAGAGGAGGAGGCCGTCCCCGAGCAGCTCGCCAAGGGCGTCGTCCTGGAAGTCCGGCTTCCGCACGTGGTCGCTGTCGGAAACGAGAATGCGTTCGATGGCGGCCGGATCGGTGACGGCGTAAGTGTCCAGTGGACCCATTTGAAAACGGGCGACGGACCCGTAGGCCGACTCGATCGCGGAGAGGAAGGCAAACGGGTCCCGGGCATACCGACGACTCGAGCCGAACACCGGTTCGCCGCGAGGCCCCGGTGGATGACGGGCCATCAGTGGGCCTAGCGATCCCGGGGCCAAATACTCACGGCCGGCGTCGGGGCACACCGCGGGCCTTAACCGCCGGCCGTGCCAACCAACCGGCGATGGCACAGCCGGGCGTTCCGGGTGGCCCAGCTCACGAGCTGGCCCTTTCCTGTGGGGAGACGGTCGATGTCCACGACCTGGATCTGGGCATGCGCGAACTCGCGTGTGCCTGTGGCGAGCGACACGCAGTTGTCACGGACGCCCATCCACTCGGTCGGTTCGTCCCCGAATTTCTCGGAGACGTGCTCGAGGAGACCATCGAGCCCGCCGACGAGTTCGACTCGTTCTCCACTCCTCACCTCATGGGTATGGTCCTCGAGGAGTTCCCCGACGAGGTAGCGAGTGCCGACGTCTCAGACGACGGCACGGTCGGCTACGCGCTGATCTGGGTGACACGGTTCGACGCCCAACGGCTCCACGAAGTCATTATTGAACTCGTCGTCGAACTGATGGAACACGCGATCAGCCACGCCGACGACGGAGACGCCCTCGCGTCGTTCGAGGAACGCATGCTGGAGTTCGATGTCGAGACCTTCGTCGCAGAATACCGCCGTGAGCGGGATTTCGAGACCGAGTTCGACTCGCCGGCGTGAGCCGATCGTCGCTGTGAACGGGAGTCCAGGGTCGACCGCAGATGCAGTTGAGTCCCACTGCCCAGATACACGCAGCGTCGACGTACGCCGCATCCGTCCCTCAGCAACCGTGCTAACACTGGCACGTGATCAGGCGGCCGTGGACAGCCGGGCGCCCGCCGGCGAGGAGCGATCGATGCAATAATCCCTGACTAATCCCCTCAATCACCGTTCGATCCTCCGCAAGTCGAACGAGTTTTCCCCGCGGGTCCTGTCCTGTCCAGCAGGACAACGGACAGCGCTGTGGCGACGCACCTGAGCCAGATCGCCTCAGACGACCAGGTACCGGCCGCCCCTCGAACGGGCCGCTGAGGGTACGATATTCGAAATTCTTTGTCGAGGATCGCAATCTTTCGCCGGGTTTATTACGATGTGCGGACTTTCATCCCCCAATGACGACTGACGAGGACCGAACGATTCTCCTGATCGGGAGCGGCCCGATCAAGATCGGCCAGGCAGCCGAGTTCGACTACTCCGGCGCCCAAGCCTGCCGAGCGCTCCAGGAGGAGGGAGCCCGGGTCGTCCTCGTGAACTCCAACCCGGCGACGATCATGACGGACCCGGAGATGGCCGACGAGGTCTACATCGAGCCGATCACGACCGACGCCATCGCCGAGATCATCCGCAAGGAGCGACCCGACGGCGTCATCGCCGGCCTGGGCGGCCAGACCGGGCTGAACGTCACCGCCGAACTCGCCGAGGAGGGCGTCCTCGACGAGTACGACGTCGACGTGATGGGGACGCCGCTGGACACCATCTACGCCACGGAGGACCGCGACCTCTTCCGCCAACGGATGGAGAAGATCGGCGAGCCGGTGCCGGCCTCGACGACCATCTCCCTCGCTGAGGGGACCTCGGTACCCGAACTCGACCATGACGACCTCAGGGACCACGTGGAGGAGGCCGTCGACGAGGTCGGTGGCCTCCCCGTCATCATGCGGACGACCTACACGCTCGGCGGGGCGGGCTCGGGCGTCATCGACGACATGGACGAGCTCGTCGAGCGCACGCGCCAGGGCCTCAGGCTCTCCCGGAACGACGAGGTGATGATCACGGAGTCGATCGACGGCTGGATCGAACTCGAGTACGAGGTGATGCGCGATGCCGACGACTCCTGTATCATCATCTGCAACATGGAAAACATCGACCCGATGGGAATCCACACGGGCGAGTCGGTCGTCGTTACCCCGTCACAAGTCATCCCCGACGAGGGCCACCAGGAAATGCGCGATACGGCGCTGAAAGTCATCCGTGAGCTCGGCATCCAGGGCGGCTGCAACATCCAGTTCGCCTGGCGCGATGACGGTTCGCCCGGAGGCGAGTATCGGGTCGTGGAAGTCAACCCGCGGGTTTCGCGCTCCTCCGCTCTTGCCTCGAAGGCAACCGGCTACCCGATCGCGCGCGTGACCGCGAAAGTCGCACTCGGCAAGCGGCTCCACGAGATCGAAAACGAGATCACCGGCCAGACCACGGCGGCGTTCGAACCGGCGATCGACTACGTCGTGACGAAAGTGCCACGCTGGCCGAAGGACAAGTTCCCTGACGTCGACTTCACACTCGGGCCCGGAATGAAATCGACCGGGGAGGCCATGGCCATCGGCCGCACGTTCGAGGAATCACTCCTCAAAGCCCTCCGCTCGTCGGAGTATACGCCCGCCGTCGACTGGACCGACGTCGACGACGACGAACTCGCTCACGAATACATCGCCCGCCCCTCGCCCGATCGACCATACGCGATCTTCGAAGCCTTCGAGCGGGGATTCACCGTCGAACGCATCCGTGAGCTTTCAGACATCAGAGCGTGGTATCTCGAACGCTACGAACGAGTTGCCACGGCGGCCGCGGCCGCCAGTGATGGCGACTTCTCGACAGCGGCGTCCACCGGTTTTACTGACCACGAAATCGCGGCCCTCGCCGGGGGCGCCTTCATCGACACGCATGCGTCCTGGCTCCCGGATCGCCTGCTCGACGAGCGCGGCGCCGTCGACAGCGAAGCCACCCCCCAGGCCGACGGCGGGACCGCCGTCTCGGTTGACGACGTCGACGCAGCCACGGCCGATCGGGATTTCAAACTCGTCGATACGTGTGCCGGTGAGTTCGCCGCAACAACACCGTACTATTACTCCGCGCGGGATCCGGTGTCCGGGCTCGCTCGCGACGAGCTCCAAGTCGACCGCGATGTCGAGAGTGTGGTCGTCGTCGGCGCCGGGCCGATCCGCATCGGCCAGGGCGTCGAGTTCGACTACTGCTCGGTCCACGCGATCCGCGCGCTCCGCGAGGAGGGCATCGACGCCCACGTCGTCAACAACAACCCCGAGACCGTCTCGACGGACTACGACACCTCCGACGGCCTGTTCTTCGAGCCGATCACCGCCGAGGAGGTCGCCGACGTCATCGAGGCGACCGACGCCGACGGCGTGATGGTCCAGTTCGGCGGCCAGACCTCCGTCAACGTGGGCGAGCCGCTGGAGGCAGAGCTGGCGCGCCGCGACCTCGACTGCGAGATCCTGGGCACCTCGGTCGAGGCGATGGACCTCGCGGAGGACCGCGACCGGTTCAACGCCCTGATGGACGAACTCGGCATCGCCCAGCCGGAGGGCGGCACGGCCACGAGCAAGGCGGAGGCCCTCGAACTGGCCCACGACATCGGCTACCCGGTGCTGGTCCGCCCCTCCTACGTGCTCGGCGGCCGCGCGATGGACGTCGTCTACTCCGACGACGAGCTCGAGGAGTACATCGAGGAGGCCGTCCGGGTCGCCCCCGACAAGCCCATCCTCGTCGACGAGTTCCTCGCCGACGCGGTCGAACTGGACGTCGACGCCGTCGCCGACGGCGAGAACGTCCTCATCGGTGGCGTCATGGAACACGTCGAGACAGCCGGCGTCCACTCGGGCGACTCGGCGTGCATGATCCCACCGCGCTCGCTCGGCCGGGACGTCAACCGCCGTGTCCGCGAGGTCGTCGAAGACATCGCCCGAGCGCTCGACACCGTCGGGCTACTGAACGTCCAGCTGGCCGTCCGCGACGGCGAAGTGTTCGTGCTCGAGGCCAATCCACGGTCGTCGCGCACAGTCCCGTTCGTCTCGAAGGCCACCGGCGTCCCCATCGCCAAGATCGCCGCGAAGGTCATGG
>CAYLJD010000030.1:0-25604 GCA_964383875.1 uncultured Halobacteriales archaeon | reverse complement strand
TGATCAGGTCCGGATCGCAGGCGATCGACATGGCGATCATCGCCCGCTGGCGCATTCCGCCAGAGAACTGGTGGGGGTAGTCGTCGACCCGGTCGGCCTCGATGCCGACGCGTTCGAGCAAATCGCGAGCGCGCTGTTCGGCAGCCTCGGACGCCGTCCCCGGTTGGTGACGCAAGATGGCTTCCTCGATCTGGTGGCCCACTGTGTAGACGGGGTTCATGCCGTTCATCGCGCTCTGGGAGACCGTCGAGATCTCCGCCCAGCGCACGTCTCTGATCTCCTGGTCGGAGTAGTCCTGGAGGTTTTCGCCCTTGAATCGGATCTCGCCGTCGACGATCTTCCCGTTGCGATCCAGCAGGCGGATGATCGACTTCCCCAGAGTCGTCTTGCCGCACCCCGACTCCCCAACGAGCCCAAACGTCTCGCCGGTCTCGATACGGAGACTGACGTCGTCGACGGCGCGCAACGACGTGTCCTCGTCGAGTTCGTATTCGACGTCGAGATTCCGGATGTCAAGGAGTGCCATGGCGCCGTCCGTGGTACCAAGGGCTCGGAGCCGCCGGGTAAAAATATGTCGTTGAGATCACCTCTTCAGACCGGGCGATTTCCACTGCCTGGCGGGCGGTCCTTTCATTCGTTTTGGGGAGCTCAAAGGCTATAGGCCGGCCGCCCGAAGGCCCGAGTGATGGCCCGGATCGAGCGGCTCACCGTCTACCCGGTGAAGGCCCTGGATGGGCTCTCGCTCGAACGCGCGCCCGTTCGCGACGGCGGCACGTTGGCGTTCGATCGGACCTACGCACTCGTCGACGCGGACGGCGACGTGATCAACGCGAAGCGGACGCCACGCGTGCACGAACTCTCGACAGCGTTCGACCCCGAGACAGCCGAACTGACGGTCGAGCCGCCCCGCGACGACCAGCTGACGTTCGACCTGGAGACCGAGACGGACCGAGCGGCGGCGTGGTTCGGCTCGTTCTTCGACGTGGATGTCCGGATGCTCCGGGACACGGAGACCGGGTTCCCGGACAGACCGACCATGGGCCCATCGGTGATCAGCACCGCCAGTATCGAGGCGGTGGCGTCGTGGTTCGACGACCTGACTGTCGAGGGGGCCCGGCGGCGCCTGCGGGCGAACGTGGAGGTGTCCGGTGTCCCCGCGTTCTGGGAGGACCGATTCGTGGGTGTGGACGCACCACTCTTCCGCGCCGGCGACGTCCGGTTGGAGGGCGTTACTCCGTGTGGTCGGTGTGTCGTCCCGTCCCGCGACCCCGACACGGGCGAGCCCCTGCCGGGGTTTCGCGAGCGCTTCATCGACCGCCGACGGGCCACGTTTCCCGACTGGGCAGATCCGGCCGCGTTCGACCACGACTACACGCTGATGCTCATCGCGCAGATTCCAGCGGCCGACCGCGGCCAGGAACTGCAGGTTGGCGATTCCGTCGAGATCCTCGGGGAGTGAGACCCCGGCCGACCCATCTACCGATCCTGGAATTCCGGCTCCCGGCCCTCCCGGAAGGCGGCCACGCCCTCGGCGTGATCGTCGGACTCGAAGGCCTGGCGACGGACCTCCCGAATCCACTTCGTCTCGGCCGCGGACAGCCGCTGTTTCTCGAGGATGGCGTCGACGATCTCTTTCATGACTCGGAGCGAGCGGGGGGCGTTGGCTGCGATGGTCTCGGCCACCTCGTACGTGCGCGATTCGAGGGCGTCTCGATCGACAGCCTCGTTCAGCAGGCCGATCTCGACGGCGTGGGCCGTGTCGATCGGCTCGGCCGTGAACAGCAGCTCCTTGGTCTTGGCCGGGCCGATCAGCTGCATGATCCGGTTGATCGCCCGGCCACCGTAGACGAGGCCGATCTTGGCGGGGGTGATCGCAAAGCGGGCCCCCTCGACACCGATACGGAGGTCACAGCAGGCGATCAGGTTCATCGCGCCACCGTAGGTGTCCCCGTTCGCCATGCCGATCACCGGGTAGGTGTACCCGACAACAGTCTCGGCCATCTGGGGCCACAGGCGGTCCCGCTCGGGGGGCTGGGCCGTCCGATCGATGTCCAGGTCGAATCCCGCACTGAACGCGCGCTCGCCGGCACCCCGCAGCACGACGACTGTCGGTTCGTCGCGTTCCTCGAGGGCTTCGAAGGTGGCGATTAGTTCCTCCAGGATCGAGTAGTCGATCGCGTTGCGCTTGCCCTGGTTCTCGATCGTAATCGTACAGATTCCTGCCTCGATCTCCGAGTGGACGGTGCCGGCCATGCGCATCTGTGGGTCCCTCAGCCATCTAAATCCCCCCGAACACGGGCGGCTTTTTGGCCCCGCCGGGCAACGGCTCCGTGCATGGCAGGCGAGCCACTGGCGCACGTGACCGTCGTCGACTTCTCCCGCTACCGGGCCGGACCGTGGTGTACGCAGATCCTCGGCGAACTCGGCGCGGAGATCATCAAGGTGGAACGGCCCGGGGTCGGCGACCCGGCACGCCACAGTCACCCCGAACAGGGGGGCATGGGGGTCGACTACATCGCCCGGAACCGGAACAAGCGCAGCGTCGCGATCGATCTCTCCACCGAGGACGGCCAGCTCATTGCGGAGGCGCTGATCGCTGACGCGGACGTCCTGGTCGAGAACTACAGCACTGGCGTGATGGCGGACTTCGGGTTGGACTACGACTCGCTCGCCAGCGAGGTGAATCCGGGCCTGATCTACGCCTCGATCAAGGGCTACGGCGAAGCAGGACCCCACAGCGATCGGCCGGGTGTCGACCTCGTGATGCAGGCGGAGGGTGGCATCATGAGCGTAACCGGGCCAGAGGACGGCGAGCCCGTCAAGCTCGGCCAGGCGCTGGGGGACATCGGGAGCGGCCTGTACGCGACCATCGCCATTCTCACGGCACTGCTCCAGCGCGAGCGCACCGGCGTGGGTCAGAAAGTCGAGACCAACATCTTCGGGACGATCGTCTCGTTCCTGGAGGAGTACCTCACGATGTACGGGATTACCGGCGAGGACCCCACACCGTTCGGGACCCGCCACCAGACCGGCGTCCCTTACGAGCTCTTCGAGACGGCTGACGGGCACATGGTACTGTACGTCCCGGGCGATGACGGCTGGGAAACGTTTGTGACCGAGATCATCGATGCCGAACACCTGCTCGAGTACGACTCGCAACGCGAGCGGCAGGCGCACTACGACGAAATCATGGCGGCGGTTCGGCCCGCGCTCCGCGAGAAGACGACGGCCGTGTGGCGCGAGATCTTCGACGCGGTCGGCTTTCCGAACGGCCCACTGATCCAGGTGAGCGACGTCGTCGAACACCCCCAGGCCAGGGCCCGCGACTACGTCTTCGAGTACGACGACGAGTCGATCGGCGAGGTGACCCTGCACGGCCACCCGCTGCATTTTTCCGATGCCGAGCGATCAATCCGACGCGGTCCACCGGGACTCGGTGAACACACCGACGACGTGCTCGTGGATCGGCTCGGCTTCTCACCGACCGACGTCGAGCGACTCCGCGAGGACGGGGTCGTCGAATAGGGTTCTGGGACGCTCCGTACTGGCCCCCTCCCGGACTCACTCGGGGGACCCGGAGTCGACCGACGCGTGCTCGAAGCTCGAGAACCGCGCTTGTTCCGAGCCGCGGTCGTCGAGCACTTGCCGTACTTCGGCGTAATCGTCGGGCTGTCGGCCGACCTGATCGGCGAACTCCTGCCGGTGCGTCTTGGCGTGGACACGGATGCCCACCCCCTCGGGCCCCTTCCCGATCATCCGGCCGCAGACCTGGCACTCGACCTTCACGGCCGCGCCTCCATTGTTGCCGCGTGTAGGGTGGGGGCGAGTAAATATCTCCCGGGCCGGATTGGTCCCTTCCCAGGGGGGAGCCGTGGTCGGTGCGGGAAGATACCGGGTGACGACGTTCTCGATACCCGCCGAATCAGTGGTGGTCGCGTTCGCCTGTGGAACGCCAGGCGAGATGGGCCCGGGCGGATTTGAACCACCGCATACCCGGTTATGAGCCGGGGGCTCTTACCGGACTGAGCTACGGGCCCGCGTCCTCGGCTATTTGACCCCGGACCAAAACTCTGCCGACGCGACCGTTTCTCGCACGGGCTCGCCCGCTCCGCCGCCAGTGTCCCCCGCCGAGTCGACGGCTTCTAGTACCCGTTGTCTGTATGTGGCACTCGTTCACAGGCCCCGATGCGCTCGCTCCCCAATCCCATCGAGTACGGGTTTCTCCTGGTCGGTGTCGGGCTGGCCCGAGTCGGGCTGATCGACCGCGATGGCGTCGAACGCGTCACCGACCTCGCCTGGCCCCGCGTCGTCACGGGACTCGCTCGCACCTCGAAATCCGCGGCCGACGTGGCGATGGTCGGGCTCGCCGTCGGTCCCGCCGCCATCGCCGGAATCGGGTTCGCCGTCCCGTTCTGGGGCATCTCCTTCATGTTCGGTGGCGGGACGGCGGCTGGCGCCATCGCGCTCGTCTCCCAGCGCTACGGCGCCGAGGCCTACGAGTCGCTCTCGCTCGCCGTTCGCACCAGCGCCCTCGCCGCCATCGCCACGACGATCCCGTTCGCCGCCCTGATGGCGGTGTTTCCGGAGCCACTCATCGGGCTGCTCACGTCGGATCCGGCCGCGCTCGCCGAAGGGGCCGCCTATCTCCAGGTGGTCGCCGTCGGCATTCCGTTTGCGGCGTTCAACCTCGTCGGCAGCCGGGTGCTCATCGGCGCCGACGACGCCTGGACGCCGATGGTCGTTCGCGGTGGCGGGGCCGTCGTCAACATCGTCCTCAACGCGATTCTCATCTTCGGCCTCGGTCTGGGCGTCGTCGGAGCTGCGCTCGGGACGGTCGTCGGCAACGTGCTCGTGACTGTCGGCATCGTCGTCGGCCTCCACCGCGGCCGGCTGCCGATCGCCGGCGACTTTCCCGTCCAGGTGTCGGTGATCGGCCGCTATCTCGACCGGGACACGCTCAGGGACCTCGTCGAGATCGGGACGCCGGTCGTCTTCACCAACGGCGCCCGCCTCGGCTCGGCGTTTCCCAAATATCTGCTCCTCGGGATGCTCGGGTCGGAGGTGGTGGCGGCCTACGTGATCGCCATGCGCGTGCGGCGACTGATGGGGACCCCCGGGTGGGGCTTTCGCCTCGCCGCCAGCAGTCTGGTCGGGCAGGAGTTGGGCACCGGCGACGAGGCCGGTGCCGAGGCGTGGGGACGGGATATCATTCGATTCGCTGTTGCCGCGTATCTCCTTGTGGCTGGCGCCGTCTTCGTGACGGCTGGGTCCGTTGGACGGGTGTTTGTCGCCGATCCCACCATTCTCCCGCTGGTCACAGTGTTCCTCTACGCCGCCTGCGTGAGCGTCGTTTTCCAGGGCGTTACCGGCGCGTCAACCGGACCGCTCCGTGCCAGCGGCGACACCCGGTGGCCGCTGTACGCGCAGCTCGTCGGCCGCTACCTCGTCGGTCTGCCGCTGATCGCTCTTGCCGTGGCAGTCCCCGAAATCGGCGTCCGGGCGGTCTACGTTTCGATCGTCGCGGAGATGGCCGTGCCGGCCGCGATTGTCTACTACCGGTTCCGGAGTGGCATCTGGAAGGTCGTCAGCCGGCGCTACCGGCCGGAGACCGTCCTGGTCGAATGATCGTCCCTCAGGCGTCGAGCACCCGCTCGATACCGGCGGCGATCCGCGGTGTGCTCGGCAGGTAATAGTCCTCCAGCGCGAGCTGGGGGACGTGGACGTCGAACCCCGTCACCCGCTCGATCGGGGCTTCGAGGTAGTACAGCGCCTCGTCGCAGATCGTCGCGACGAGCTCTGCGCCCCACCCCCCGGACCGGTGCCCCTCGTGGACGATTACACACCGGCCGGTCCGCTTGACCGACGCGACGACAGTCTCCCGGTCCATCGGCGAGATGGTCCGGAGGTCGATCACCTCCGCATCCACGCCGAGTTCGTCGACGGCGTCCGTCGCGAATTCTACCATCGACCCCCACGCAATGACGGTCACCGCCTCGCCCGAGCGCCGAATCGCAGCTTCGCCGATCGGGACCTCGTATTGCTCGTCCGGGAGTGCCTCCTGCACTGACCGGTAAATCCGCTTTGGCTCCATGAACAGCACCGGATCCGGGTATCGGACGGCCGCGGTCAGCAGTCCTTTGGCGTCGTGTGGCGTGCTCGGGACGACCACGGTCAGTCCCGGGACGTGTGCGTACGCCCCCTCGAGGCTCTCGGAGTGGTGCTCGAGGGCCCTGACCCCGGCGCCGTACGGCGTCCGGACGACCAGTGGGGCCGACCAGGTGCCCTGCGTGCGCCAGCGGATCCGGCTGGCCTGCGTGACGAGCTGGTCGAATGCCGGCGGCAGGAATCCCGAAAACTGGATTTCTGCGACCGGTCGGTAGCCGGCGATCGCCAGGCCGACACCGCTGCCGACGATCGCCACCTCCGAGAGTGGCGTATCCACCACCCGCTCGTCGCCGAACCGGTCCTGCAACCCCTCGGTCGCTCGGAAGACCCCGCCGCTCTCGGCGATGTCCTGGCCGAAGACGACCACCCGGTCGTCGGCTGCCATCTCGGCGTGCAGCGCGTCGTTGATCGCATCGACGATGGTTGCCGACATGTTATCCCTTTGGGCGTTGTTCGATCGCCGCCCGGATCTCCGGGTGCTCCGCCAGGAGTGCTCGATACGCGTCGAGTTGATCGGCGAGTGACGCCGGGAGGTCCGCGTAGAGATGGTCGAACACGGCGTCGACATCCCGTTCGCGAAACGCGGTTGCCGTCTCGAGGGCGTCGTCGATCGCCTCGTCGATGTCCGCCTGGACGGCCGCCTCGTCGACATCTGCCCAGAGTCCCTCCTGGCGGAGAAACGACCGGTACCGGTCGATCGGGTCCCGGTCCCGCCAGTCCTCGACCTCGGCCTCGTCACGGTACCGCGTCGGGTCGTCACTCGTGGTGTGGGCGTCGAGGCGGTACGTCACTGACTCGACCAGGACGGGGTGGCCGTCGCGCGCCAGCCTGCGTGCCTCGCTGACGGCGTCGAAGACCGCGAGGACGTCGTTGCCGTCGACGCGGATCCCCTCGATGCCGTAGCCGACGGCCCGCTGGGCGACGGTGCGGGCCCCGGTCTGGTGTTCGAAGGGCGTGGAGATGGCGTACTGGTTGTTCTGGCAGTAAAACAGTGCGGGAATCGACCGGACGCCGGCGAAGTTCAACGCCTCGTGGGCCGCCCCCGTACTCGTCGCACCGTCGCCGAAGAACGCGGCGGCGACGGCGTCGCGTCCCTCGAGGGCGAGCCCCCACGCGATCCCGGTCACGAGTGGCAGGTGCGATCCGATGGCGATGGCGATCATGCACTGGTGGGCAGCGAGGCGAGATCCGGCCTCCTCGATCCCCCGCCAGAACAGCAGGAGATCCGTGATCGAGACCCCCTGCATCAGCATCGCCGACGCCTCCCGTCCCATGCCCAGGAGCCAGTCACCGTCAGCCAGGGCGTACCCGCTGCCCACGATGCTCGCCTCCTGGCCCCGTGAGGGCGCAAACGTCCCGAGCTCACCCCGCCGCTGCAGGGCGACGGCCCGCTCGCTGTAGCGCCGTTCGAGGCACAGCCACCGAAAGAGGTCGACGAGTGCCTCGTCGGCGAGGTCCGGGATCGCATCCGGATCGTACGACCCGTCGGGGGCGACGATCTGGCGGGTGCCCACGACGATGTCGTCCTGGGAGATCCGACCCGTCGAGGGACGCTTCTCACCCATGGTCGTGGACAGCGACGGACGGGGGCAGATTAAAGCTATGTGCCGCCGGCGCCGAACCAGCCGGCGTCGCGCAGCACGATGGACACGACGTAGCAGAAGACCAGCCCGACGCCGAGGATCGACCCCCACAGCAGGAGGCCGAAGACAGCCGCACTGATCGGGGCCATCACTCGTTCACCGCCGTGTCACCACCACCGTCGGCGACCGGGTCGTCGAGTCGACGCACGTCCCCGGCCAGCCGGTCGAGATCCACGTCGGCGTCGGTCACGCGTGCCGCGAGGACCGTCAGGACTGTCGAGACGAGGAATGCACCCCCGAAGGACGTCAAATAGAGCGGGTCCGCTGCGGGGAGGAGCTCGCCCACGACCGGTACCGCGGTGATGGACCCCCGCAGGTCGGGGAAATACGCCAGTCCGACGACGAGCCCGCCGACACTACTGACGAGGGCCCCCACTCCCGAAAGACGCGTCGAGTAGAGGCCGTACACGAGCGGGACGGCGACCGCCGCGCCGAGCAGGTCTGCGAGGAAGAACAGCCGGAGCACGCTCCGGGCGCGGAGGCTGACGTAGATGGCCGCGACGGCGACGACGATCGTGAGCAGGCGAGCCCCCAGCCGAAGCGTCCGGTCGTCCGGGTCGGCCAGCAGGCGGGGGAGATCGGCTGTCACGAGGCTCGCGAGCGCGTTGAACAGCGTGTCGACGGAACTCATCACGAGCAAGAGCGCCAGCAAGACGACGGCGAGGACGATCCACTCGGGAAAGGCCGCGTCGAGCAGGAGGAAGAACGCGACCTCGGCGTTGTAGTCCGGGCTGGCGACGTCGGTCACGATGTCGGCGTGTCCGACAGCGACGAGGCCGAAAATCGCGGCGAGGAAGACGATCAGGCCGTTGGCGGCCGTCGCGTTGCGAAACCCGCGTCGGACAGTCGACTGGTCGGTGCCGGCGTAGATCCGTTGCCACCACGTCTGGTTGATGAGCTCCGCGCCGAGGATCGCGAAGGCGAGCGCGAGTCCGAACTGGAGGCCTGGCAGGAATCCGGGATCGAGAAGCGTGGGATTGGCACGGGCCACGCCGTCGTAGACGGCGCCGGCCCCGCCGAGGGCGACAACGGCGCCGCCGAGCGCCACGACGAGCAGCGGCAGGACGAGCAGCGCCTGGACCGTGTCAGTGAAGATACTCGCCCGGAGGCCACCGTAGCCCGTGTAGAGGAGGACGAACCCCCCGACGAGGACGGCTGTCTGCCACTGGGGGACACCGGCCACGAGCGAGAGGGCCGCCGCGATGCCGGTCAGTTCCGCGGCGACGAAGACGAACATGTAGAGGGCACTCACGAGGAGGACGAAGCCGTACATCGCGTCGCCGTACCGGACGTGGGCGTACTCGGTGAGGGTGTGGCCGTCCGGGAGCAACTCGCGGATCCGCGGGCCCAGGCGCGAGTACGCGAGCATCGGCACCGCCTCGCCGATCGCGTACCCGACCACGGCGGCAATGCCAAAGCCCGCTCCGGCCTCCGGCGCCGAGAGCAGGATCCAGACGCCCATCACGGAGGCGACGAGCGTCGCGGTCATTCGGCCCTCGCTCACTGAGTCGCGCGCCGAGACGAGGTCCTCAACCGAGCTGACCCGACCCCGCGAGTGCCAGATGCCGAGTCCGGCGAAGACAACCAGCGTCAGCACAGTCAGCCCGAGGGCGACGGCCGTACTCACCATTGGAGGTCACCTCCGAGCGTCCGGTCGCGATGCCGTCGGGCCGTACCGTGGGACATGGACGAGGGTGGCGACGCCAGTGTGATATAACTTACTAATATTAGGGAGTTGTATCTCGGGGCGGTCGAGGCGATCGAACGGGCCGACCACTAGACCTGCGGGTGGACGAGCAGTTTGCCCACAACCTCGCGGCCAGCCATCGCCTGGAAGGCGTCCCGCGTCTCCTCGAGCGGATAGGTCTCGTGGACCACTGGATCGAGGCGGTCATCGTCGACGAACGACACCAGGCGTTCCAGGTCTGGTTGCGTGCCGAGCGTGCTGCCGATAATTCGCTTGTGGTTGAGGTACAGGTCGCTCGCGTCGAAGCGGGGCTGCCCGCCGGCGGTACTCCCGCAGACGACCATCGCTCCGTTGCGGCGGAGGACGGCGAGTCCCACCTCGGTGAACGGACCGCCGACGTGGTTGATCGTGACGTCTATGTCGCCGATTGCGGCGACGGCGTCTCGGAGTTCAGACGGCTCCTCGGCGTGGATCGCGTGGTCGAGTCCGGCCGCCTCGACCGCGGCGAGTTTGTCTGCTGACGACGACGTGCCGACCGTCTCGGCACCCATAATCGCCGCCAGCTGGACGGCCGCGAGGCCAACGCCCCCTGTCGCACCGGGGACGAACACCCGATCGCCAGCTCCGACATCCCCTCGTGTGAGCATTCGAAACGCGGTCATGTAGGCGATGGGGAGGGCAGCGGCGTCGTCGACGCTGACGGCGGCTGGCAGTGCCAGGAGCCGCTCGGCCCGGACGAGTGCCAGCTCGGCGAACCCGCCGTCGTAGCTCTCGTAGTGCTCGCACATGTTCTCGGGGCCATTCCGGCAGAACCGACACTCGCCACACGCGAGGAGCGGACAGAGGACGACCCGGTCGCCCACGGCCACGGTGGAGACGCCATCGCCGACCGCCGCTACGACACCCGCGAGATCACCGCCGGGAATGTACGGCAGCCTGTCCGGATCACCACTCGCATCGCGCTTGAGCGGCCAGAGATCCCGGTGGTTGAGGGCAGCCGCGTCCACACGGACCACCGCCTCGCCGGGTCCGGGAGAAGGATCCGGCCGTTCGCGGAGGTCGATGTCGTCGATCCCGTCGTAGCCCGTAATCGTCGCCGCGCGCATGGCCGGACCGTCGGGGCCGGGAGCCAAATAGTCCCGGTCGACGCACGTTTCAAGGGTGTTGCCGGCGTGGCCAGACACGGGATACCGCATGAACGCCGAACTCGACCACGTGCGCGTCGAGCGTGACGGTCCCGTCGCGCGAGTCACCCTCGACCGGCCGGAGCGCCTTAACGCCATGCACTACCCGGGCGTCCGCGACCTGGACGCGGTTTCCCGGCTGCTCGCCGACGACGAGGACACCAGACTGGTCGCCATCGAGGGCGCCGACCGCGCGTTTTGTACCGGGATCGACCTGAAGGAACTTGCCGCCGGCGAAATCGACGTCGGGTACCACCCGGTCTTCGAGCGGGCCCTGCGGCGATTCGAGACGATGGACGCACTCGTGCTGTGTCTGATTCACGGCTACGCCCTCGGGGGTGGCCTCCAGCTGGCGCTCGCGTGCGACATCCGGGTCTGCACCCCGTCGGCCGAGATTGGCCTTCCAGCCATCAACGAGAGCCTGATCCCCGGCCTGGCGACGATGCGGTTGGCGCGGTATATCGGCATGGGACGGGCCAAGCGCATGGTGTTGCTCGGCGAGACCGTCGACGGCGAGGAGGCCCAGCGGATCGGCCTCGTCGATCACCTGGTCGACGCGGACACGCCACGCGACGCGTTCGAGGACTACATCGATCGGTACATGGACGCAAACTCCGCGGGCGCGCGTCTCTCGAAGCAGGCGATGGCCGGCGCCTTCGACCTGGACTACGAGGCGTTTCTGGAACGGTACCTCGATCTCCAGGCCGAGGCCCACGAGTCCGCGGACTTTCGGGAGGCAGTGGCGGCCTACCGCGACGACCGCGAGCCCGAGTGGAACTGACGGCACCTCGCGAGGGTTTTAGGCTGGCCGGGGGAAACGCCGCGTATGATCGACCTGCGGAGCGACACCGTGACGACGCCGAGTGACGCGATGCGCGATGCGGCCCGTGACGCGGCTGTCGGTGACGACGTTTACGGCGAGGATCCGAGCGTGAACGAACTCGAGGCTCGCGCCGCGGAGATCCTGGGCACCGACGCCGCACTGTACGTCCCCTCTGGAACGATGGGGAACCAGATCGCCGCCCGCGCGCACACCGAACGCGGTCAGGAGGTGCTGTGCGAGCGCGAGAGTCACATCGTCAAGTGGGAACTGGCGGGTCTCGCCCAACACGCCGGCCTCCAGACCCGACTGATCGACGGCGGGGAGCGTGGAGTGATCGAGCCACACCAGGTTCGCGACGGATTCGTGGTCGCGTCGGACCACCGGCCCGGTACGGGTGTACTCTGTCTGGAGAACACCCACAACAGCAAGGGCGGGACCGCGATCGCGCCCGACCGGATCGCCGCGGCGGCTGACGCGGCCCGGGACCTGGGGGTACCGATCCACCTCGACGGCGCCCGGCTCTGGAACGCCGCGGAGGCCCACGACGTGCCCGTGGCCACGTTCGTGGAGCCGGTGGACTCTGTCATGTGCAGCCTCTCGAAGGGGCTGGGCGCCCCCGTCGGGTCGATGCTTGCCGGCCCCGAGTCGTTCATCGAGTCGGCCCACCGGGTGCGCAAGCTCCTCGGCGGCGGGATGCGCCAGGCCGGCGTGATTGCAGCACCCGGGCTGCGGGCCCTGGACAATCGTGACCGGCTCGCCGACGACCACCGGCGTGCCACCCGACTGGCGGACGGGCTGGCTCGAATCGACGGTCTCTCAGTCCAGCCGCCGGAAACGAACATCGTCCTCGTCGAGGCCGATCGTCCGTCGGACGAATTGCTCGCCGACTGTGAGCAGGGTGGGGTGCTCGGCACGCCGCGCGACGAGCAGACGGTCCGCTTCTGTACGCACTGGGACGTCGACGACGCGGACGTGGATCAGGCGATCGATGCCGTCGAGCGAGCGATCTAGGGTGGGTGGTGACGCCACCGGTAGCCGGACTCCGCGACCGGTCGAGGATGGTTCGGCCAGGGGATCACCAAGACCAGGGTCCCGGTCGGGAGATCGGCTTGCTCACGGCCTGTGACACTGCCAAGACGGCGACGCGCCACTGTGCGTGGACCGGCATCAGGCCAGTGGACCGCGGAGATGCCGTGGACGGGTCACCAGTACAGACGAAAGTCCGCTAGCGCCGCCGCCAGGACTCGAACCTGGGACAACCACGTCTCTGCGGCACGCAGTCTTCCTCCGTGCCGTAACAGCGTGGCGCTCTACCAGCTGAGCTACGGCGGCTCCGGCCGCCGGTAGTCGGAAAACGCCTATCAGCGTTTCGTTTCCCCCGCTGCACCGACACGCTTTCACGCGGCTGCGCGCAACGGGGCCGCATGAGCGACGCGGTCGACGATGTCCTCGAACGAGTTCGAGCGCGGGTTGTCCCCGACGCCGACGAGCGGGCGGCCCTCGACCGTGTCGTGGAGACGGTGATCGAACGGACCCAGGAGGCTATTGAGACCCTCCCGGTCGATGCCGAGGCGGTCCACGTCGGGAGTACGGCGCGGGGCACCTGGATGGCTGACGACCGTGATGTCGACATCTTCGTCTGCCTCTCCCCCGACCTGTCTCGATCGGACCTGGAGACGTACGGCCTGCAGGTCGGCCGTACCGTCCTGCCCGACGGCCGTGAGGAGTATGCCGACCATCCCTACGTGACCGGCAGCGTCGAGGGCTTCGACATCGACCTCGTCCCGTGCTACGCGGTCGACGACCCCACGTCGATCCGCTCGCCCGTCGACCGCACGCCGTTTCACAACCGGTACCTCAGCGAACGCCTCGACGACGAGCTGGCCGACGAGATCCGCCTCGCGAAGCGGTTTTTGTCGGGGATCGGCGCCTACGGAAGCGACCTCCGGACCCGAGGCTTTTCGGGGTTCCTCGTCGAGCTGCTCGTCGCCGAGTACGGCGGTTTCCGCCCGTTGGTCGAAGCGGCGGCGGACTGGGAGCCACCCGTCTACCTGGACCCGGAAGGCCACGGGAATTCGACTTTCGACGACCCGCTGGTCGTGATCGACCCGACCGATCCCGAGCGCAACGTCGCGGCGGTCTGTTCGCCGATGAACGTCGCCCGTCTCCAGCACTACAGTCGAGAGCTGCTCGCCGACCCACGGGAGGCACAGTTCGAGCCGCGGGCGCTCGATCCGCTGACCCGAGCCGACATTCGCGAGGCACTCGCCGGCCGAGAAACGACCCCGATCGCTATCCGGTTCGACGCGCCCGACCTCGTCGACGACCAGCTCTACCCCCAGCTCGAGAAATCGCTGCGTGGCCTCATTGACGCGTTAGAGCGCCACGGATTCGACGTCCTCCGGGGCGCGACCTTCGCCGCTGAGACCGCCGTGTTACTCGTCGAGCTCGAGGTGGCCGAGCGGCCGGCCGTGGACCGCCACGAGGGGCCGCCGGTCGCCGTCCGCGAACACGCGACTGACTTCTACCGGACGTACGTCGACGATCCCACGGTGACGGGGCCGTTCATCGAGGGCGATCGGTACGTCGTCGAGCGCGAACGGGAGTTCGCGACGGCCCGGGCATTTCTCGAGAGCCCGGCATTCCTGGAGATCGGCCACGGCGCCCGCGTCGAATCGGCACTCCGGGATGACTATACCCTCCTGTTCGGCGAGGCGGTCGCACCCCTCGCCGACGAGTTCGGGCGGGAACTCGCTGCCTACGCCGACCCGATCCCCTGACTAGGTGGCGCGTCGGGCGGCGACGGCGTCGAGCACGCGCCTGGCACCTTCACCGACGTCGTCGTCGCCGTCCACGGGTTCGTAGCCCTCGAAGACTTCGTGGACGGTCCGGATGCTCGCCGAGAGCGTGTCGAGCCCGTATCCCCCCTCGAGGACGAATCCCAGGCCAGCATCGGTTTCGGTGGCGAGCGCGCGGACCGCCTGGGCGAGCCGACCGAATCCCTCCGTGGAGACGCGCATCCGCGAGATGGGGTCGTGTTCGTGCGCGTCGAATCCGGCACTGATCAACAGCAGGTCGGGGTCGAATCCGCGGACGACCGGGCCGATGGCCTCCTCGACTGCCGCGAGGTAGCCGGCGTCGCCGGTGCCCGGCGGGAACGAGACGTTTAGTGTCGTGCCGGTCCCGGGGCCGGTGCCGGTCTCGTCGACGTCCCCCGTCCCCGGGTAGAGTCCGTCCTCGTGAATGGACGCGTAGAAGACGTCACCGCGGTCGTAGAAGATGTCCTGGGTGCCGTTGCCGTGGTGGACATCCCAGTCGAAGATGGCGACCCGGTCGGCGCGGCCGGCGTCGATGACAGCTTGCGCGGCGACAGCCACGTTGTTGAAAAAACAAAACCCGCCGGCGTCGTTGGCGACAGCGTGGTGTCCGGGCGGCCGGCCCAGCGAGAAGGGCGCGTGCCGCCCATCGGCCCCAGCCAACGCGTTTTCGGCGGCCCAGACAGCCAGTCCGGCACTCGCCAGCGCGGCCGCCCAAGTGGCCTCGGTGGCGACGGTGTCGGCGTCCCAGTTGCCGCCGCCGTCGGCACAGAACGTCTCGACCTCGTCGACGTAGGCGTCGTCGTGGACGGCTCGGATGGCGGCCGGCTCGGCCGGCGATCCCGGGTCGTACTCGACGCCGTGGCACTCCGCGAGCGTCTCGCGGATCGCCCTGATCCGGTCCGGGCTCTCCGGATGCCGCGGCCCGGTTGCGTGCTCGAGGCAGACCTCACGGAAGCCGAACCTCATTCAAAGAATTCTTCGAGTTCGAAGTACGCCTGGACGTCCTCTCCCTTGATCGTTCGCCGTCCGGCGTGGCGGGCCAGGTAGGCGGCTGCCGACGCCACGTCGGTGGCGTAGACCTCGAGCAGCGCGGCGAGGGCCACACGAGCGTCCATCGCGACCCGGTACCGGCCATCGATGTCGAGGCGAGCGATGCGGTCAACCGGCGCGATCGGCAGATCGAGGTCGTCCTTGTCGGGGACGGCAGTGTGGCCAAAGTCCTCGGCCATCAGTGTCTTCCGTCCGTCCGCCTCGGCGCGTTCGGCGGCCTCGTCCGCCAGCGCTGCGCCCCGGTCCTGAATGCGTCGAGCAAGCTCTTCGGCGGCTGCTGCGCTCACGCGCAGGTTCCCCGCGTTCGCGCGGATCAACGAATCGACGGGAGCGAACGGGAGCTCGACACTCATGGCCAACAACGGGTGGAGGGCCGCCTTAAGGGTTTCCGATACCCCGGTTAGATAATCTCTTCGGCGTGCAGTCGGCCGTCCCGGAGCTCGCCACGAGCGGTCACTTCTCGACCGAGCTGGAGGTCTTGGTCGGTGGTCACGGTGACCGTCTCGGTACCGTCGTCGAGGATGACTGGCTCGCCGGCCTGGACGACGGTGCCCGTAAACGAGAGGTGCTCGCCGTCGGCCGCGTCGGTCACGGTTCGCTCGGATTCGACCGGGTCATCCCCGGCGCCAGCGTCGTCGGTAAAGGCCGCCAGGCCACCGGCGTGCTCGGACTCGGTCTCCGCGTCCGGTGCCGCGTCGACCGCCACGCCAGTGTCGACGTCGTCGAGGACGACCACCGTCGAGCGCCAGCCGGCCGAGGCCTCGATATCGTCCTGCCACCCGTCCTGGATCTCGACGTCCGCCGCCAGCACCTCGTCACCCGGGGCAATCTCTATGTCGGCCAGGTCTCCCCAGAGGGCGACACGGATGTCGCCGGAGGCGTCCTGGATCCGGACGTTGCGCACCTGTCCCTCCGAGCCGTCGTCCCGGTCGAAGGTTCGCTTCGGGTCCGTCGAGCGAACCACGCCGGCGATGTCGACCTCGTCGTCGAGCTCGACCTCAGCGATCGGGGTCGCGTCCGGCCGGTACTCGACGTCGTCGTCGATCGGCTGGACCGCGCTTCCCTCACCCAGGTGCAGTTCCAGGTCGCCGTCCCGTTCCCGGACGTACCCGTCGACGATCTCGACGGCAGTGCCGGGCTCGATGTCGACAGCTCCCTCTGCCTGCTCGTCCCAGAGCGTGACCCGGACACGGCCGGTCTCGTCGCCGAGGGTGAGGTTCGCGACGCGCCCCTCGGAGCCGTCGTCGCGATTGAAGGTACGGGGTGACTCGGTCCCGAGCACGAGCCCGGTCAGCGTGACGTCGGACTGCCCGAGGGTGAGCCCCTCGATACTCGCATCGTCGCCGGGCTCCACGTCGATCTCGGCGTCCTCGTCGATCTCGGCGCGATCGACGCTGACCTCGAGCCCGCCGTACCCGTCCCGCGGCCGTCCCTTGATCTGGACGACGTCCCCGACAGTGAGTTGCCCATCGGCGACGGCGGCCGCCCGCTCGTCCCAGAACGCCAGCCGGACGGTGCCCGTCTCGTCGCCAGCGTCAACGTTGATCACCCGCCCATCCTCCGCGTCCGCTTCATCTCGTTCGAACGTTCGTAACTCGCCGATCGAGAGCACCTTCGCCAGGAACGTGACCTCGGCCATCCCCGGCTCGATGTCCGCGACCTGCGTGACCTCCGTGTCGGCGAGCTCGTGGGCGACGAGCATCGCGGCTGTCTCCGCGTCGGCAAGCCCGCCCATCTGCTCGACCTTGTCCTCGACGGCCGCGCGAAACTCCGCCTCCGTGACGTCGGCGTCGAGGTCCGCGTAGACGTCCTCGATCGCGCCCATTATCGTGTCCACGTGCATGGAAGCCGACCGCATAAGCGTTGCCGTTGGGACATCATCCCGACGCCGTCTGGTGGTTGGAGTGTCGACGATTCGCGTCGCATTGGTACTGCGTGACCGCCCGATTCCGGAAAAACCTCAGGGGCTCACGGGCCGGCTGTCGTGACTGAGCGACCGTCGTGGGTGACGGTCGCGGTCGCCGGAAGACCGCCCTCGAACGTGAGCACGGCCGTGTAGTCGATTTCGACGATGGCCTGCGTGCAGGCGCGATCGTCCGTGCCCGCCCGGTCGCGTGTCGCCACGGCGACGGTCACGGTGTCGTTTCCCGCTGCGAACTCCACGGCATCGAGGGACGCAGTCGTACAGCCATCTGCGCCCCAGATTGTCCCGTCGACCCGGATCGTTTGCGACGCTTCGTCGAACTCGAGTGTGGCGTCGTCCGCTTGCGTCCCGGCCCCGATGTGACGGACCTCGAACGCGGAATCCACGAACCGAACGGGATCGTCCGAGCCGTCCCCGTCTGATCTGTCGCGGTCGGGGTTCGATGTGCACCCGGCGAGGAGGAACAGGCCGAGCGTCCCGGCCTGTCCGATGAGGGACCGTCGCTTCACAGGGTCCGGTACGTGCCGACCGCAAAAGGCGGTGACGTTGGCTCAAACTGATCTTTGACAGAATCACCTGGGGAATCGAAATCCCTATACAGCGACCTGCGCTACCTGGACTGGAGTCCGGGTAGGGTAGTGGACTATCCTCTTGGCTTGCGGAGCCAGGGACCGGAGTTCAAATCTCCGTCCGGACGTCGTTTTTCCCCACCAATCCCATCCGAAAGCCGTCGTGTCTGAGAGGAGTGGAATCTCGGACACGATCACGGATCGACGGAGTGCTGTCTCCCTTGTTTCACGTGAGTGTCTTGTTTCGACGCGAGCGAGAGCCTCGCTCTGGCCTGTTCCCACCCGACATAGGGATCCCCGGAGAGTATTGCGAACTCGAAGCTGGGGTGAACGTTACGCTCCTTCAGCGGTCTCCACCGTCGGAAGCACGATCCGAAAACGGGCACCGCCTTTCGGCGACGCATCAACCTGTACTGAGCCGCCGTAGACATCAGCCAACCTCGATACCAAATAGAGGCCGATGCCGTCACCGGCACTTTCCGGACCTTGTTCACCCAGTTCGAAAATTTTCTCCCGCATCTCCGGTGGGACCCCTTTTCCATTGTCACTGATGGTTACTTCCACGTTGTCCGATAGCCGTTCCGCTGTCACATCGATTCTGAGGGTCTCAACATCATTGTGAAAGACGGCATTTTGGAGCAAATTGGAAAAGAGTTGGTTAATAAGTCGGTCAGCTTTGATCGGAATTTCGTCCGGAATGTCAGTCGTCACCTCGACATCAGCGTGGTTCGTCTGGAGTGTCGACACTTCATCGGTCAGGATCTGTGCCAGATCGACCGTTTCCAATTCTCTCTCCTCGTCAAGAGATTTGACCAGGGCACTGGCATCCTTCAATAGCTCGACAATCTCCTCGATGCGGTCGAAGATCACCTCGATATTCGACCGGCCGTCCTCGTCGACATGCTCTCTGAGCAGCTCGACATGCGTCAGCATGATCGTCATGTCGTTTCGGATGTCGTGACTCAGAATCCTGGTGAGCAACGCGAGGGTTTCGCTTTGTGCCTCATTTTGCTCCGCCAGTGCTTTGTTCCGAACAGCTCGACCCCAATTCACGCCTGCAATAACGCCGAATGCACCGCCAAGGCTCGAAAAGACGAAAAAGTCGCTGACAAATTGCAGCGTGAGGACACCGTCCAGTATTGAGTCGAGATGACCGAAGGCGCTCAGTGAAAACATGAGGGTGAACCCACCGTAACACCACACCATCACCGCAAATCGTTCGTTTGGTTGGAGTTCACTCCGTTCGATATGGACTCCCAGGACCAGGATGACACCACCAAACAGAACGTGCATGATGAGATCGAACAACACCACACGCAGCGTCTCGGCTCGTGGCACTAATTCGACATACCAGAATCCAACCCCACCACTCACAAACACAAGCCCCAGTAGGGCGACAATGACCGACCCTTCTGCGAGCCGGCCCCTCCCACGGTTCATACCTCCGGATCGAACGCCACTACCAAAACCCCCATCCATATCGAGTGGACAACACACTACCCGTCGTTCGACGACACTCCGTGAAGTCTGATACGCTCCTGTCGTCGGGGCGTTGCTGATGGCGGGACGCGCTGATGCCCGATTCGTTCCGCAAGCGAGCTCTGGGAAGTGGTAGGCGGGTATTACGCCCCCTCCGGTCGACGCACCCAGACTCGCCGAATCTGAAGAAACTGGTACGCTGTTGCCAGCAGTCTGGAAAGTAGCTTCATATCCCGTCCCGGTAAGGCCTCCTTACGGAGCTCTACCCCACCGTGTTCCACAAGCTTCCCACCCCATCGGATCCCAACACACTCGACAAGCTCGCTGGGCTCACCGGCCTCGGCTGGACGGCATCGATCCTCGGCTACCTCAGTTCGGTGATCGGGTTCGGAAACAGCGTCGTCTCTCGGCTCGTCGCCGATCCGGTTTCCCTGCTGTACCTCGGCGGCGTCCTCTTGGTGGCCACCCTCGGCCTCGACCGTCTCCAGAAGTCGCTCACGACTGGCGACTCGTAGGCGGCTTTCCGTGGGAACGCCACTCCTCCGGAATCTTGACGAGGCGCGCGAATGGGCGGAGCGTGGCGACGCCGATCGCATTGATTTCTCCTCGGTCACAGGCACACTGTGGTGCACGAAGTGACTCAGCCCACGTGCGGGCGGCCCGGACTCGCCGCCCAAGAGACTTTTCGTGGCGCCGGTCCAGGTGGATCGTATATGGACGCCCACCTTCGGGCCGGCATCGCGATCTACAACGCCGGCCGGTACCACGCGGCCCACGACGCCTGGGAGGACCACTGGCTCGACCTGGAGGCGGGCACCGACGACGAGCGATTCCTCCACGGCCTGATCCAGTTCACTGCCGCCGTCTACCACGCGACCAACGAGAACTGGTCCGGTGCCGCTGGGCTCGCCGAGAGTGCCGGGGACTACCTCGAGGGCCTGCCGCCGGCGTACCGGGGCGTCAATCTCGATGACGTCCGCACCTTCCTGGCCGACGTGGCCGGCGACCCGTCGCTGATCGATCGCCGGTCGCCACTCGCCCTCACCCACGATGGGAGTGTCGTCACGCCGGAAGATCTCGACTTCGAGGCGACCGTTGTCGCTGCGGACGTGTTCGCCGAGGAGGACGGGTACGATGAGACGGTAATCGAGTTGGGATCCACATATGCACGGGCCGACCTGGCGGACGAGGCCACCGGCAGCCCTTTCGTGTCTCTGCTGTTCGATTTCGTACGCCAACCCGAGCGGCGGGCAGTCGTCTTCCAGCGCCTTTCCGAGCACGTCGATCGGCGCCGATCCAGAGACGAGGACGTCGACGGGTTATTCGAGTGATGCAACCATCGTCGCCGTCTTTTCGGTCGGGAATTTCGACGCTCCGGTGATATTCGTGCCCGCTCAGTTCCGATCGGGGACTTCCTCGGGCACCAGTTCGTAGACGCCGCGACCGATGTTCACGACCACGCCGTGCTCTCGCAGTCGCCGGAGCCGATCGCTGATGTACTGGCGGGTGTAGCCGGTTGCGTCAGCGATGTTCGCCGCGAGGTTTCGGCCATCTTCAAGTTCACTGATAATAGCCTGGTCGGCTTCGTTCAGCGGGATGTCCGCCATTCCGTCCGGGGCATCGATTGAGGCAGCCTTACCTCTGTTGCAGGACAGTGTAATCCCGACAACATAATCCGGACATCGTATGGTTTTTCCGTATTCGGCCCGTTGTGGTCGCTGGGGGTGCGGTGGCACACGACAGCCGCCGTGACTTTCGGATGAATATGCGAAACGACGATCCCGCCACCACGATCGACCGGGAGGAGTGTCCGGTGTGTGGCGATCGGGTGACCGTTACTGCCCTCGTCCGGGACGCAGTCCGGTTCGGGCCATGTGGGTGTAGACTGCCGGCGCCGATGCGGCTCTGACACGAGCCGGCTGCCCGCACGCATCGGGCGCGCGGCAGCAGCAATCCGTCGCCGTCACCCGATGTACTCCGCCCCGTCCCACTCCGCACTGTTATCCTGGGGCTCGTATCCGAGTACCGCCTTCGCGCGATCCAGCGAGTAGTACTTCCGATCGTTGTCGCTGATGCCGTAGACGATCTCGTAGCCGTAGTCGGCCTCGAGCGCCCGGGCGTGGAGGTGGGCACAGTCCCGCGTCGAGAGCCACATCGCCTGACCGCGCTCGTAATCGATCGGCGGGTGGTCTTCGTTGAGGTTCCCGATGCGGACGTTGCAGACCGCGATGTCGTGGGCGTCGTGGTAGTACCGGCCGATAATCTCGCCAGTGGCTTTGCTGATTCCGTAGAAGTTTCCCGGCCGGGGGAATTCTGTCCCGTCGAGCAGGAAGTCGTCGTCGGCTCGGTACATTTCGGGGGTGCGGGCTGCGGTCTCGTACCCCCCGACGGCGTGGTTCGAGGAGGCATAGACGACGCGGCCGACACCCTCGTCCACGGCGACCTTGTAGACCGTCTGCGTCCCGTCGATGTTGGTGGGGAGGACGCTGTCCCAGGGGGCCGAGGGCCGGGGATCGCCGGCGAGGTGGATTACGGCGCCGGCGCCAGCTATGGCCTCGGCGACGTCGGCTTCGCTTTCGACTTCTCCGACCACGTACGGAAACGCCGGCTCCCAGTCGGGAGGGTTGTGGAACATGAGCTGCCAGTCGTACACGTCGGCGAGCCCATCGAGGATCGTCCGGCCGACGTGGCCGCCCGCTCCCGTCAGTAAGACCGGCTCGTCCATCAGGCCGACTCACGCATGGGCCGGGTACGTAGCTTACGATTTGCTGAATCTCCGGCGGGCGGGTGCCGGGAACGTTTACACGCGGCGCCCCGTGGCGAGCGTATGGCCGATCCCACAGACGCCCAGGTCGCCTGCTTCGAAGCCGGCGTCAAGTTCGGCTCGCTGTACCACCAGTTCGCCGGGACGCCGGTCAGCCTCGAGAGCGCGCCGTCGCTCGCTCGCGCGATGGAGGCCGCGATCGAGAACCAGCCTCACTGCGACGCCGTCAGTGTCGAGGTCCAGACCGACGCGCTCGCGGCGGCGATTGACGATGACGTCGGCTACACCGAGCTGACTGGCCGGTTCCTCGAGGTCGAAATCGTCGTCGGCTACGCGGACTACGAAGTCACGGCGAGCATGACAATGACCGACGGGTATCCCCTCATGACTGTCGACACCGTCAGATCCCGGTAGGGGCCGGATGCACCAGTGTCCGGTGTCGGCACCGTGCGACGACCAGCGTCTCGCGATTACACTTCCAGTTTCAGGCTCGCTTTTAATCGCCACGCAGCCCGAATACGGCCATGGCACAGTCGACACTCGACGACGATGACCTCTTCGGCGAGGCCGCCTCCGAGATGCAGGCCGACGTCGAGGAGAGTCTCGACGCGGCCCGGGCCGCACTGCCCGATCCCGACGCTATCTGGGACCTCGAGGCAGACAACACGCTGGGGGCACTGAATGCCCTCCGATCGGCGCTCGACGTCGGTGACGCCGCCGACCATGTGCGGGACGCCAAGAAGTGGTACACGATGGGGGACCGCGCCGACGCCTTCGACGACGGAGACGACCTGGCGGCGGCCATCGAGGAGACCGAGTCGCTCGTCGCGGACGTCGAGGCGGCCCGCGAGCAGGTTGGGGACCTCGCGAGTACGATTCCGGAGCTCCGCAGCGAACTCGAGTCGGTGTCAGGAACGGACGAGGCCGATCCGGAGGCCGACGCGGACGCCGGCTCCGAGGCGGAAGCCTGAGCGAACGGATCGGCGTCACTCGGGAGCGTCGGTGCGTGACCGCTCCCGGACTGCAGTCAGGAGTTCCGCCAGCGCGTCGGCCGCCGCGTCGAGGACCGCTTCGCCGATGGCCGTGTCACTTGCTCCGGGATCACCGACGACCCCGCTCTCGGTGAATTCGGCGGTGTCGAAGGCCAGGTTCGTGCCGGCCGTCCACTCCCCCCATCCATCGGCCGCGCCGTCCGCGGCGGCAGCGAACCGATCCACGTGGACCAGGTCGGGGCGGACGTGTCGGACCAGACTTGTCTCGAGCGGGCCCCCATGTCCCATGGCCACGTCGTCGGCCAGGGGGAGCGCCGAGAGATCGACGGCGTCGAACCAGGTGAAGGGAACGGCGTACGCGTCGCCGTCGCGGGTGATCCGGCCACACGCTTCCCGGAGCGCGGGGACGTTCCCGCCGTGTCCGTTGACCACGACCACTCTCGACCAGCCGTGGGCGGCGAGGCTGTTGATCGTCTCGCGCACGTAGGCGCGGAAGGTGTCGTCGCCCACCCACAGCGTCCCGGCAAAGTGGCGGTGCTCCTCGGCGACGCCGACCGGAATCGGCGGGGCGACGACGACGGGCGACTCGAGGACGGCTGCGCCCCGCTCGGCGATGGCGTCGGCGGCGAGCGTGTCGGTTCCCAGCGGGGCGTGGGGACCGTGCTGCTCGGTACTCCCCACCGGGAGGAGAGCCAGGTCCGTCTCGGCGGCGTCGGCGTCGGTCCAGCTGACCTCCGAGAGGTGCATACGGGGGCCGTTGGCCGGGAACGGCTTAACGGCTGAGGTCCCGCGTCACGATAGCGGACCGCGGGCTGCCCTTCGTAATACCTAAGAACCGATGCCTGTAAGCTCCGAACGAGATGATCGAATCCGCAGCCGGGACGCTGCTCTGGTTACACTCGGTGATCCTGAGCGGGGTACCGGGTATTCCGCGAACCCCCGCCGCGCTGTTCGACAATATCTATCTCGTCTTCACTGTGCTCGGGACGCTCGTCGGCGTCGTGGTCATCGCCTACATGCTGAAAAACGCCTGGGTCTACCGGGATGGCACTGGCAACGGCGAGAAGGCCGACGTGGACCGGCCGGAGCTCGGTGAACTCCCAAGCGGCTCCGGCGGCGGTCGGAAACTGTTTCTCTCCTTCGGGATCAGTGCCGTGATCGTCCTCTCGTTGATCGTCTGGACGTACTCCGCACTGCTGTACGTCGAGGAGACGCCCCGCGAGCCTGATATCGAAGTCGATGTGGTCGGCGAGCAGTTCGCCTGGACGTTCCAGTACCCCAACGGGCACGAGTCCATCAACGAACTCCGAGTCCCCAACGGCACGCTCGTCAAGCTCAACATCCAGTCGTCTGACGTGTTTCACAACTTCGGAATTCCCAAATTCAAGGTGAAGGCCGACGCGATGCCCGGCCACACGACGAGCGCGTGGTTCGTCGCCGACGAACGCGGCACCACGATGGCCCACTGCTACGAGCTGTGTGGCGCCGGCCACTCCGGCATGGACGCCGAGGTGACTGTCATGGAACCGGACGCATACGAGGAGTGGTACGCGAACACGAACGGCACGGCGTCGAGTTCGAATGAGAGTGCTACTGACGCGAGCCACGCCGTTCGGGCCGGAGGGGCATCATGAGCGACGACCACGGCGGCCACCTGCCGCCGAAGTCGACGGTCACCCGGTGGCTCGTCACGACCAACCACAAGGACATCGGCGTCCTCTATATCGTGACGGCGCTGTTCTTCATCGTCTTCGGTGGGCTGCTTGCGCTCCTCATCCGGACGCAGATGTGGGCGCCCGGGGGGACTATCCTCGGCGACATGGGGTACAACCAGGCCGTCAGCGCCCACGGGCTGTTGATGGTCTTCTGGTTCATCTCGCCGTTTGCCTTCGGCCTGGCCAACTACGTGGTGCCGCTTCAGATCGGTGCCGAGGACCTGGCCTTCCCGCGGCTGAACGCCCTCAGTTACTGGCTGTACACTGCCTCGGGCGTCCTGTTCGGGGCTTCCTTTTTCCTCGGCAGCACGTTCCAGGGTGGCTGGACGATGTACGCCCCGCTGAACGTGCCGACGTTCATTCCATCGATCGCCGAGGTGGGCTCCGCGGCGGCCATCCTCGCGTTGCTCATGTTCGTCGCCTCCGTCACCGTCTCCTCGGTCAACTTCCTCACCACGTTCTATCGCATGCGGGCCCCAGGGCTGCGCATGCGGGACATCCCGATGTTCAGCATGTCGATTCTGCTGACTGTCTGGATGATGCTGTTCGCCTTTGCGGCGCTGCTCGGCGCGCTGATCATCCTCAGCGCCGACCACATTCTCGGGACAACCTACTTCGCGAACGAGGCCGGTGGGACGATGCTCTGGACGCACCTCTTCTGGTTCTTCGGGCACCCGGAGGTCTACATCGTGTTCTTCCCCGCGCTCGGCATCATGGCCGAGACGTTCCAGACGTTCTCCGGCAAGCGCCTCGTCGGTCGCAAGTGGTTCATCCTCGCGATGATCCTCGT
>CAYLJD010000029.1:0-27231 GCA_964383875.1 uncultured Halobacteriales archaeon | reverse complement strand
AGGCCTTGCCGATGGGCAGGTTCGGGACGTAGTCGAGCAGCCGGTTGTTGTCGAGGACGATGATCGAGTCGGCCTCCTCGCGGAGTCGCTCGAGGCCCTCCTCGGCCTTGACCGTGCGGGCACGCTCGACGTTGAACGGTGTCGAGACCATGCCGACGACGATCGCACCCTCGTCCTTGGCGATCTTCGAGACAACCGGGGCAGCACCCGTCCCGGTTCCACCACCCATACCGGCGGTCACGAATACGAGATCCGCGTCGCCCAAGACCTCCTGGATGGTGCCCTGGGCCATCTCGGTCGCCCGCTCGCCCATCGAGGGGTCGCCGCCAGCGCCGAGACCGTTGGTCAGGGATTTGCCAACGAGGATCTTCGTGTCGGCCTCGACCATCTTGAGATGTTGTTTGTCGGTATTGATCGCGACCGTTTCGGCGCCATCCACACCGATGTTGTACAGTCGATTGACCGTGTTGTTGCCCGCCCCGCCCGCGCCGACGATGACGATCCGTGGATCGCCGAACCCGTCGACATCATTCATCTGTTTCTGTTCTTCTTCGTCGCGCTGGAGGGCCTCGTTGACGATATCCTGCATCGTTAGACCCTCGCCCAACTTCGGTTTTTGCGCCGCTCGCGTTTCTCCGAGGGGCGTTTTTGGCCGGTTTCGGATTCGGCCAGCATGTCCCGAACGGCCGACCGGATTGCTTCACTCCGGTTCGGGAATTCGCCCGTTTCGACGATCTGTTCAACTTCCTCGATTTGCTGTTTCGGTATCCGTAGTGTCACGCGCTCCATGATCGTTCCCTCTCGGTAAGACGGGCCGCGAGTGTGACCTCGCCCGGTCGTCTTACACCACAAACCGCACGACGTCGGCCGGTTGCCAGCGTCCCCACGCGGTGTAAGACGATCGTCTTACGCACAACGTACCAATGACTGGGGGGTAATAAATGTTTGCTTCATTGTAAGACGGTCGCGCGTAAACCCACGTACACGGTCGGAGGTCCATAAATTCGGTGTTTACGATCATCCGGGACATACTTATGGCGGCTCGATAGGTTGAACTCCCTGATGGTGATGCATCGCAACTGAAGGAATGACAACCGTTAAGTCTTACACTCTACCTACACGGAACTGTCCGCCCTTAGCTCAGCCTGGTAGAGCAGCCGACTGTAGATCGGCTTGCCCCCCGTTCAAATCGGGGAGGGCGGATCCACTTCTGTGGTCGTCTCGAATTACTGTATTTACCCGATCCTGATTAATCGAATGAAACCCGTCGGTGATCGCACGCGACAGCTGCCTGGTTGGATTCCATTCGAGTTCCGGAATGTGTGGCCCAAACGGTGTCGCTGAGCCGGTAAACAACCACACATCGACGTTTCGGCCATTCAGTCGGATGCGGTTGAATTGGGGAATAAAGTATATGTCGCTATATAGAATGCGCGAGGTGGGTCCCGCCTTTCCTCTCCTCGAAAATTCCGGTAGAACCCCTTGGAGTACGGTTCTCGACCTTTCCGGTCTATTACGACTCACCTTCAACCGTCTACGGTGTGGATGTCTGTGATATCTCGTCCACGGAGAATGAGTGATTGGGAGGGTATGCAATAGTGGCTGTTCGGTGTCTCGACGGTGGGACGTTGGTCACTTCGCACGTGTGAATGAATGGTTTTACCATCTCTATCCTCTGAATTCTCCATTTTGGTGGCGATACCTCTGCCGGCTACCGCCGCCATTCATTTCCAGATTTCAATGACGAGCTCCGTCCACGCTGATCAATGAATTCACGAGACACCATCCATCCGAAGTCGGCGGTTCCCTCTGTGGTCACCTCTCCCGCGCCTATCTTCAGATAAAAGCATTTGTAAACATACTATTCCTTCAAAATGATGTGTTATGATCTCCGAAGAATCGTTATTTTCCAGATTAATCGAACCGATATCGTCGGGACTTTTCGATAGAACTAGATCGGATTCCGGGCGGGACGAAATCCCGTATTATATCGGCTTATTTTCATATTTACCCCATCCCGTCAACGACCATGGATTTTTGACCGTAATCGCAAGATGGCAGGGGGAAAAAATGACCTAAACTATCGGCTCCCTTTTTAGCGTCGCAGGACAAGACTCGGAGTGTGGTATCGATGGGTGTCATCGAACGGGCGAAACGGATAACTGGGCTGTCCGGGCGCGAGACGGATCGCCCGATGTACATGTGCCTTGCATGTGAATCGCCGTTCGACGTCCAACACCATTCCTGTCCTGTCTGCGGGAGTTATGATCTCCGGCGGGCGAGGTGGGCGGACTGAGCACACCCACGATAGACCACCGTACCCGCACGGGTCGGCCACAGATGCGGGTTCGCTGCGGTCATCCCTTTCGGCGTGTGTCTGCGACAGACTGGTTCTCAATCCGGGTCGTTCAAGTGGATTTGGACGGATGAAACCAGCGTGGCTGTCTCGTTCGACTGCTTCGGAACGCTCGTTTCGGCTGATCGCCCCGCCGAACCGTGGGCTGCCGTGGCCCGAGAGCTTTCCGACCGCGACGTTCGGATTCCCGACGACTGGGAGGCAGCCTACCGTTCGAGCCATATCGATGTCCAGCCACTCGCCGAACTCTCGTTAGTCGACCACGTCGAGGCAGCACTGGGTAGTTACGGAATTGAGCCCGATAGAGAGACGATTGCGGACGCGTTACTGGCCGCCTTCGACGGGCCGGTGGCTGTACGGGATGGGGCTGACGAGGCTGTCCGGGCAGCTGCTCGCACCGGGTCGGTGGGTATCTGTTCGAACTGCAGCCTGCCGGGACTCGTCGACCGAACGTTGGCACGGGCAGGACTCTCGGGTGCTTTCGATGCCGTCGTCACGAGTGTTTCCTGCGGGTGGCGAAAGCCCCACGACCGGGCGTTTGAGAGCATTGCCGATGCATTGGACGCGTCGCCCGAAGACCTCCTCCACGTGGGCGACGATCCGCGGACCGACGGCGGGGGACGGACTGCTGGCGTGATTGTTGTACTCACCGACGACGTCTCCCTCCCCGAGTTTCCGGAGTGGCTGGAGGGAACAACATGGGCCTGAGCACGCTCGCCATCGCCGGTGGATTCGGCCTCGACCTGTTGCTCGGCGAACCACCGAACTGGGCGCACCCCGTCGCGTGGTTCGGACGAGTGGTCGACGCGTTCGATCGCCCGTGGTCTCGGTCCAGGCTGGTTGGTATTGCCGCGGCGGTGTGTCTCCCCCTGGTCGTTGGCGGCGTAGTCGGAATGGGAACGTTTCTCCTCGTGTCGTGGGACTGGCGTGTGGGGGGTGCCGTCGGCTCTCTTGTCGTGTTCGTGACCACGAGCTTTCGGGCACTTCTGAGCACAGTCTATCGCGTCACTCGACTCTCGTCGACCGACCTCCCGACGGCCAGGATGGAACTCCGCGCCCTTGTCGGCCGGGACACGGCGGAATTCGACCCGACTCGCGTCCGAAGTGCCGCCATCGAGAGCCTCGCCGAGAACGTCGCCGACGGACTCGTCGCGCCCCTCACCTGGTTTGTACTGGGCGCCTCCAGTGGGGTGTTGGTGGGAGGTAGTGACGCCATCGTTCTCGCACTCGGGTGTGCAGGTGCTGCGTGGCTCAAGGGCGTCAACACGATGGACTCGATGCTCGGCTACCCCTGCCGGTCACTGGGGTCCGGTGCAGCCAGGTTGGATGACGTAGCGATGTACCTCCCGTCTAGGATTGCGGCCCTCCTCATCGCCGTCGCGTTTCTCCAGCCGACGAGTCTCGGTCGGGCGGCGAACTGGCGTGGCGGTGTGGCGTCACCAAATGCCGGGTGGCCGATGGGGACTGTCGCCGCAGCTCTGGATGTCCGTCTCGAGAAGCCGGGACAGTACGTCCTCAATCCTGATGCGCCGTGGCCGACGACCACCGACGTGAACCGCGCGATCGTCCGGGTCGGTGGTGCGGGGGTACTCGCATACGGTCTGACAGGGATGATCGTATGGTCCTGATGGCAGTGCGGGGTGCCATGGGCTTTCTGACCCGGATTCCAATGGGTCGGTCCGAGCGTGCCTGGGCCGCATTCGGTGCCGCGCCGTCGGCGATGGTGCTTGTGGCCTACGTCATCGGCGCAGGGGCCGGGGTTCCGTTCCTCCTTCCGCTCCCACCGACGACGATTGGGGTCCTCTACGTCCTCGCGTTGCTGGGAATCACCGGCATCGCGCACGCCGACGGGCTGGCGGACGTTGCCGACGCAGCAGTCGTCCATGGGTCGCCGAGTGAGCGACGGGACGTCCTCCGCGATACGGTCGTTGGCGTCGGCGGGACGGTCGCCATCGGTGTCGACGTCCTCGGGCTCGGCCTTGCAGGCCTTGCTCTCGCCGGGGGCCCCTGGCACGTGGCTGTCGGTCTCGTCGTGGCCGCGGAGATCGGTGCAAAACTCGCGATGCTTTTCGTGGCCGGGTTTGGTCCGCCGACCCACGACGGCCTCGGCTCGCATCTGTCCGGCGTAGCGGTTCGACACCTCGTGATCGGGAGCCTCGTCGCCCTCCCGGCGTCGGTTCTTCTCTGGCCAAGTCCCGTCCCTGCCCTTGCGCTCGCGGCCAGTGTGGCCACTGTTCCGCCGGTGGTGGTCTGGTCCCGGTTCCGACTCGGCGGTGTCAACGGGGACGTCCTGGGGGCGACGAACGAACTCGCCCGACTCGTGGCCCTCCACGTGGGGGTGATCGCATGGATGCACTTCTGATGTGCGGCGGTCCCGGATCACGACTCGGCGCCGGAGAAAAGCCACTCGCCGAACTCGGGGGTCACCCGATGGTGGGCCGGGTCCTCGACGCGCTAGCCGACAGCACTGTCGACCGAGTCTACGCGGTGACGTCACCTGCGGCGCCAGCGACTGCGGCCTGGGTTGACGTTCCAGTGATCGAGACGCCTGGGGACGGCTACGTTTCCGACCTCGAGCAGGCGCTTGCTGACGACCGGATCACGACGCCTGTGGTCACCGTTGCCGCGGATTTGCCGTTGCTTACCGGCCCAGCCATTGATTCGCTGCTCGCCGCGCACGACGTCGGGTCGCTTGCGGCAGCAGTGCCGGTGGGTCGGGTGCGGGCACTCGGGTACAGTGTCGACACGACGTTCCGTGTCGACGGGGTGTGCGTCCGTCCGGCGGGCGTCAACGTGGTGGCGCCGACAGGCGATGCGACGTGGCTCTCCCGGGATCCCCGGCTCGCCGCCAACGTCAACCGACCCTGCGACCTCGTGACTGCGGAATGGTGGAAAGCGAACGGTCGGGCGGGCCCGGCGTGACACAAATGTTTTCGGCCAGCCCGCCGGGAGATGTGTAGGACGATGGATCCCGAGGCGATCGACGAACTCGTCGAATCCAGCTCTTCCGCGGGTCGTGGGGCCCGTGCTGACCATGGCGGTGTCGACGACCCGCGACTCCTTGACTTCAGCGCCAACGTCAATCCGAACACGCCCCCGGGCACTGCCGGTGTCTACGACGCCGCCCTCGCGGCCGCGTCCGCGTATCCCTCTGGGGAGGCGGCGGAATTCCGATCCGCGGCCGCGGCGTTCGTCGAATGTGAGACCACTGAGGTCATCCCAACGGCGGGCGGCATGGCTGCGATCCGGCTTGCGATCGCCACCACCGTCGACCGTGACGATAGGGTGCTCGTCCCGGCTCCGAGCTTTGCGGAATACGCTCGGGAGGTTCGCCTGCAGGGTGGGGTCCCCGAGTTCGTCGACGCCGACCAGCTCCTGGGCTCCGATCCGGCTCCCTACGAAATGACGATCGTCTGCCAGCCGAACAACCCGACCGGACGGGCGTATGACCCCGATCGACTCCGCTCCTTCGCGGGTCGGTGCCGGAAAAACGCCACGTGTCTCCTCGTCGACGAGGCTTTTCTCGACTATATCGACCTGGCGTCGATGGTGACCGAGCCCGGCACCATAGTCGCCCGCTCTCTCACGAAGGTATTCGGGCTCCCGGGCCTCAGAATGGGGTTTGCTGTCGCCACCGGACGACACCGCGACCGGCTCGCAGCCGCCCGTCCCACCTGGGGCGTGAGCGTCCCCGCGCTGGCTGTGGGGACCCACTGCCTGGATCATCCCGAATTCGTCGCAGCGACTCGACGCCGCGTCCGGCAGGAACGCACCCGGATGAGAGAGCGACTCTCGCAACGTTTCGACGTGAACCCATCCGATGCGCCGTTTCTGTTGCTGGCAGCTGACGAGTCGGCCACCGTAGACGCGGTGCTCGCTGCGGCGCGGGAATCAGGGATTGCGGTCCGGGACGCCAGAACGTTTCGCGGACTCGACCGGCATGTTCGCGTCGCTGTTCGCCGTCCCGAGGAGAACGACCGGCTGTTGGAGGCGCTCGATGTTTGAGACGACGCGCCGCGACGACGTCTGCCGGCTCTCGCGCACCGGGGCTCGCTGGGTCGCCACCGGCTGGAACGGGGGATACATCACTGCTGATGACGCCATCAACATCTCGGTCCCGACAGGCTTCGACCGGACTGACCTGGCGGCGTACGTTTCACACCGCCGCGATCGGGCCGACATGCCCGGTGATGGTCCAGCATTGCTGACCGGCGTCGATCTGGACCACGCGCGCTGCGCCAGGGCCGGGTCTGTAACGGCGATCGCCACGGTCGGGCTCTCGAACCCCGCGGCACTGCCGCTCGATCCATCCGCCGATCTCGACTCGGGGGATCCACCGGACGATGCCGGGGTGATACGGGACGGGACACTCAACCTCCTCGCCGGCTCGACGCGGGCCCTCGACGACGGCACGCTGGCCTCGCTGCTTGCCACCGCTGTCGAAGCGAAGGCGGCGACTCTCGGGGCCCTCACCGGATTCAGCGGCACGACGACCGACGCCATCGCTGTGGGGTGCGACCCGGACGGGGACCCGGCGTCCTTCGCGGGGAGCGGGACGGCCCTCGGTGCTGACACGCGAGCCAGTGTGCGGGAGGCGATTCGGGCGAGCTTCGAGTCGACGTACGCATCACGGGATTTCCCCGACTCCGTCGCTGCTGCAGCGAACGGGACGGTCACGACTCGACAGGCAGACGTCTTTCGGCCGTAGAGCCGCTCCACCTGACGCCGCCGTGTGTCCACTGTGATACGACAGACAGTTCGACCAGGCAGCCGATCAGCTCAGCGAGCTCGTCGATCTCGGTCCCCGCGACCGTCCGGGGCAACCACCCGGTGACCGCCTTTGACCCGACAGCTTTTACGAGGGCAGGAAGCACCGTCCGCCGATGGTCGAGGTCCTCGCAGTCGCTAGCGGAAAAGGCGGGACCGGGAAGACGACCGCGACGATGGCGCTCGGGATGGCTCTCGCTGCCGAGTACGACGTCACGGTCGTCGACGCCGATACGGGCATGGCGAACCTGCTCTTCCACGCCGGTCTCGCGGACGTCGAAACGACCCTCCACGACGTGCTCGCTGGTGACACCACCATCGACGCCGCGGTCTACGAGCGGTTCGGCCTGCAGGTCGTTCCGTGCGGGACATCCCTGGCGGGCTTCCGAGAGGCCGATCCGTCTGCCATGCGTGAGGTCGTCGGGCGTCTCGCTGCACAGTCGGACGTCATCCTCCTGGACTCGCCGGCCGCGCTTGGATCCCGCGCGGCTGTGCTCCCGATCGTCCTGGCCGACCGCATCATCGTGGTCCTTCAGCCGACAATCCCTTCGTTGTCGGATGGGTTCAAAGTGCAGGAGTACGCACGGGCGTACGAGACCGGGATCGCCGGACTCGTGTTCAACCGCGTCCGCGACGAGACGGCAATCGACCGGATCGCCGAGATGGCCGGCCGGTACTTCGAGGGCCCGACGCTCGCCACGGTTCCCGAGAGCGACCACGCGCGCCGGGCCAGACGGGCCGGTGAACCACTCCTGGCTCACGCGCCGGAATCGACCGCAGCCGCCGTCTTTCGGAACATCGCCAGCCTGATAGACGTCCACACCGGCGGGAGCGAGAACGTCGGCGAGCGGTTCCGGCAGGCCGTGATTCCCGATTCCCCATGAAACTCCCTCGGGGTCGGCTGCAGCGGCGTCGCATCGTCGCCGACGTGGGCACCGTACTCGCGAACTCGCTGGACGCTCGCCACACCGGCTACGCCACCCTCACGTCTCAGAACGCCCTCCTCCAGTCGGTCGGTGGTGCAGGGGTGGTGATCTTCGAGGACGGCATCCCGATCGTTGCCTACCACACCGGGACCGACAGGGGTGGCCCCCTGGCGCTCGCCGACATCGCTGGTGGCCGCCCGTACCGCCTCGAGCTGTTCGAACTCGACGCGTCGATCCTCTCCACGTTCGACGAGGCCACCGCACTCCGCGTCCCGCCTGGCATGCCTGCCGACCGACTCGCCGGCGATCCGGCCCTTGCCGCACGGACCCGGTCGTCGGCGTCGGCGACCCACCGCCGGCTGGCTCCTGATCCCGGGACCGCCGACCAGCAGGGCGCTGTCGAGGCGTTCCTGGCCGACCAGGAGAAAATCGAGGCGATCCGCGACCGGGCGCGACGAGAAGCCGAGCGCCGCGCCGAGAACTGGGGGTTCCGGTGATTTCGACACTGGGCCTAGACGTGGATCGGAATCCACCAAACCCGGCTCCGGCCGCCGACCTTCTTACTCGTGACGTCGGTCTCCTCCTGGAGCCGGTGGAGCTTGTTGAGCGCGGTCCGACGCGAACACCCCAGGTCGTCGGCGACTTCCGTGGCAGTGAGGGGCTCCGCGTAGTCGTCTCTGGACTCGAACACCCGGGTGACGTCCGAGAGCGTAAACTCCGTGTCGCGCCCCTGTGGTGTCATGGTGGGACCGTCGGACGGCTGGCACTTATTGGTTCCCACGAGCGAGATGCACGCGACCGGCGGGTGGTTCCGAGGCCGGTCGACCCGGAAGAGAACCGACCACCGGGCTCAATTCCCGGAGACGTGACGGGGTTTCCGGATCGGCTCAAGTGACTGTCGTCGTCACACGTCCCACGCCGGGCCAGGAGGTCCGCGAACGGCCCCGCGCCCATGTGGCGTGGGCGTTCCGACGGATTCGTCGCCGCTGTCGGCGAAAATTCAGGTGGCGTCCGTCGCCGAGAACGTGACGTGGACGGTCGCGGTGACGGTCACGTCGCGCGGTTCGATCGTCGTCCCGCCGTCACCGCCATCGGCGGCCTCGAATGCCGCTCGATACGGGACGACAGAGGACTGCTGCGTCGAGGCGGCCGAGACACCGGTGACGGTCAGGTCGGTTGCATCGGCGATGACGGAGGCGTCCGAACGGGCATTGTCGATCGCGCTCCGAATCGCGTCGTTGCGGATCGTTTCCCGACGGTCCTCGGAGAGCGTGTAACTGACACCGTTGACGTCGTCGGCACCGCCGTCAGTTGCCACGTCGATGAGGGCGCCGACCTGATCGACATCCTCGACGGTGACTTCGAAACTGTGCTCGCCGGCGTAGCGCGTCTCGTTGGGCCGCTCACGAGTCCGCGGATCTTCTCGGACGTAGTATCTCTCGGTCCGGATGTTCTCGCTCGCGATGCCGAACTCGGTGAGCGACGAGCGGAGTCGCTCGGCGTCGCTCGCCAGCTGGGAGCTGACACTCCCCGCCGAATCCGCGGTCGCCCGGACGGAAAGCCGGACCTCGGCCGCGTCCGGCTGGGCATCGATTTCACCCGACCCGGTGACCGAAATCGTCTGGTTGTCGGTGCTGTTCGATGGGCCGTCAGTGGCTGCCAACGCTCCGGCGCCAGCGACAACGAGGAGTGCCGCCACGACGCCAATCAGGGCCAGTATTCGGTTCGTACGCATCTCGCGTGGAGGAAGGTGTGGGCGGCATATAGGCCTCTCGTTGGCTCAAACGGGCGTTTCACCGATCGACAGACACCCGGCCACGGTCGCCGGCGTCCCACCAGAATCGGCCAAAACCGCAGACGGGCCGGGGGTTTAACCCGTATGCGCTCGACCAGCGGCGCATGTCGCCGCCGGAGGTTCGACTCGGTGTCGACGTCGGCGGAACCTTCACTGACGTGGTCCTCGTTGCAAACGGGACAGTCACGACAGCGAAGGTCCCCACGACGCCAACCACCCAACAGGCGGGCGTCCTCGAGGGCGTCGCCCGCGCCTGCGACGCCGCCGGGGTGGCGCCTGCAGACGTCGATGCATTTCGCCACGGGACGACTGTCGCGACGAACGCGCTGCTCGCGGACGAGGGCGCACCGACGGCGCTCGTGACCACGGCGGGCTTCCGGGATATCATCGAAATCGGTCGGCAGGACCGACCCGCGCTCTACGATCTCTCGGCGCGAAAGCCGGCCCCGCTGGTGCCACGCGCGTGGCGATTCGAGATCGACGAGCGCGCGACGCCCGATGGGATCGAGCGCGAGGTTCGCCCGTCGGACGTCCGCGACGTGGCACGGGCGATCCCTGACGCTGCCGACAGCGTCGCGATCTGTCTGCTGTTCGCCTATGCCCATCCGGCAAACGAACAGCAGGTTGCGGCAATCCTCCGCGAGGAACTCGATGCGACCGTCACGGCCTCTCACGAGGTCCTGGGGGCGTTTCGGGAATACGAGCGGACGTCGACGACAGCGGCCGACGCCGCCGTGACGCCGATCATCGACGCCTATCTCGGCGGGCTCGTCCACCGGGCGACCGACGAGGGGCTTCCGACACCGAGCGTGATGCAGTCGAACGGCGGCATCGCCGGGACGGCGACCGTTCGCGAACACGCCGTGACCACCGCACTCTCCGGTCCGGCCGCGGGGGTGGTCGGGGCCTCGCTGTTCGAACCCGCCGAGGCCGACGGCCTCGTTTCGTTCGACATGGGCGGGACATCGACGGACGTGGGGCTGGTCAGAGGTGGTGAGGTCGAGCGGACGACCGCAGCGACGATCGGTGGTCACCCGATCGGCCTGTCCATGGTCGACGTCGAATCCGTCGGTGCCGGTGGGGGATCGATCGCGTGGGTCGATGCGGGTGGGGCGCTTCGTGTCGGCCCCGAGTCAGCCGGTGCCGACCCTGGCCCGGCCAGTTACGGACACGGCGGCGACGAGCCAACGGTCACCGACGCGTGCCTCGCGTTAGGGTACCTCGCCGATGGCGCCGCACTCGGGGCTGACGTCACGCTCGACGGGACGGCCGCCGACGCGGTCTTGGAGGATCTCGCCGCGGCTGCGGCCTTCGACGACGTCCGCGAGGCGGCCCTCGGTGTCTATCGGGTCGCGGCGGCGCGCATGGCCCAGGCGATCCGGACGGTCACCGTCGAACGGGGCCACGACCCCCGCCAACTCCATCTCGTCGCGTTCGGGGGCGCTGGACCGATGTTCGCTGCCGTACTGGCCGACCGCCTCGGGATCGAGACCGTCCTGGTGCCGCGGGCGAACGGCGTCCTCTCCGCCCTCGGGTTGCTCGCAGCCGACGAACAGCACGACGCGGTCCGGACGCACCGGACGCGCCTCTCCGAGGCTGACGGCGAGGCGACCGAAGCCACGCTCTCGGCGCTCACGACCGGGGTTCGCGACTCCACCAGCGATCCGGGCGCGGCGGAAGTCGTTCGGCGGGCCGACTGTCGCTACGTGGGCCAGAGTCACGAACTGACTGTTCCGGTTGGGACACCAGTCGCGGTCGAGGCACTCGCCGAGCGGTTCCACGCGGCCCACGAACGAGCCAGAGGCTACCGACTGGCAGACGAACCGGTGGAACTCGTCTCCCTGCGCGCAACGGCGCGGATCGAAAGCCCGTCCCAGCCATTCGCCCACTCGGGCACGACCGACAGTCCGACCGACCGTCGCGAGGCCAGATTCGACCAGACCGTCCACGACACGCCTGTCTACCGTCGGGACAGTCTCGCGACGGGAACGACGATCGAGGGCCCGGCAATCTGTGAGGGGGGTGAGAGCACGGCCGTCGTCCCGCCAGACTGGATTGGTCGTGTCGATGCTCGCGGAACGATTCACCTGGAGGCCTCTGGATGACCGACCTGGACCCCGTGGAACTGGAGATCCTCCGGGGCCAACTCGAAAGCGTCGCCGAGGAGATGGGACACGTGCTCGTTCGCGGCGCCTACTCGCCGAACATCACCGAGCGACGTGACTGCTCGACGGCGATCTTCGATGCGGACGGACGGTTAGTCGCCCAGGCCGAGCACATCCCGGTCCACCTGGGGGCGATGCCCGACGCCGTGGATACGGTCCTCGAGCAGGACCCGGCATCCGGGGACGTCTGGGTCCTCAACGATCCGTTCCAGGGCGGCACGCATCTCCCGGACGTGACGCTCGTCTCGCCGCTCGCGCCGGGGAGCGACGCCACGAATGGCGTCGCCGCAGACGGCGAGATCGTCGGGTATGCCGTATCCCGAGCGCATCACGCGGACGTCGGAGGGATGGCGCCGGGAAGTATGCCTGCGGGCGCTCGCGATGTCTACCAGGAGGGACTCCGGATTCCGCCGGTCCGACTCGTGGCTGACGGCCAGGTCCAATCCCAGGTCGAGTCGCTCATCCTGTCCAACGTTCGGGCCCCCGCGGAGCGTCGGGCAGACCTCCGAGCCCAGCGTGCAGCGAACGAGCGGGGTGAGGTCCGCATCGGTGAGCTGCTGCAGGAGCACGGGCGCCGACTCTTGCAGGCCTTCGAGGCCGTCCAACAGTACTCGCTGGATCGCGTCCGGGACGAACTTCTCGCCCTGCCGGATGGGACTTACGAGGCCACGGACGTCCTGGAGGGTGACGGCGTCACTGATTCGGACGTGCCGATCGCGGTGACCATGACGGTCGACGGCGGGACCCTCTCGGTCGACTTCGCCGGGACGGCGGACCAAGTCCCGGGGAACCTGAATGCGCCGCTGTCAGTGGCGAAGAGTGCCGTATACTTTGTAGTGAGATGTATTACGGACCCGGACATCCCACCAAACGCCGGGTGTTACAACCCGGTCACCGTCGACGCCCCGCTGGGTTCGCTGTTGCATCCCGAGCCCCCCGCCGCCGTCGTGGGCGGCAACGTCGAGACCAGCCAGCGTGTCACAGACGTCTGTTTCACCGCGCTCGCTGAAGCCGCACCCGATCAGGTCCCAGCGCAGGGACAGGGCACGATGAACAACGTGACGATCGGCGCGGCCGACTTTGCGTACTACGAGACGCTTGGCGGTGGCGCCGGGGCGACGCCAGACGCCGACGGCCTCTCTGCGGTCCAGGTAGGCATGACGAACACTCGGAATACACCGATCGAGGCCCTCGAAGCCGCGTACCCGTTGCGCGTCGATCGGTACACGATCCGGGAGTCAACTGGCGGTGCCGGCCGCCACAGCGGTGGCGACGGACTGGTTCGCGAGATCACGCTCCTGTCGGAGGCCACGGTTTCGCTCCTGACCGAGCGGCGTCGGTACCCGCCCCGGGGCCTCGCTGGCGGTGGGGACGGTCAGTGTGGCCAGAACCGCATCGACGGGGCGGCGGTCGGCGCCAAGGTGACTCGGGAGTGCGCGGCCGGCACGACGGTCACCGTAAAGACCCCTGGCGGGGGTGGTCACGGCCATCCGTCCGCAGAAGAGTAATCCACCATCGCCCGACACCCTCGCCCACGCAATTCTCGTGTGGCACCCGTCGAAGCCGGCTCACACGGTCGGCACTGGAACCTCGTCGAGCGTCGAACGGAGCAGTGACGACGGCTGGACGCCTTCGACGCGAGCCTCGGGGGTGAGCACGAGTCGGTGGGCCAAGACCGGCACCGCGACGCGTTTGACGTCCGCCGGGGTCACGTACTCACGACCGACGAGTGTCGCCCTCGCGCGGGCAGCTTCGAACAGCCGCTGGGTCCCCCGGGGAGAGACGCCGACGTCGACCTGGTCGAGCTGGCGGGTGTGCCTGGCGATGGCGGCCAGATACGCCAGAATGTCGTCGTCGACAGTCACTGCCTCCGGCGTCGCCCGAAGGTCGGCAGCAACGTCAGCGTCGACTGCTGCCGCCACCGATGGACTCGGCGTATCACGGTTTCGTCGGCGTCGGAGGAGTTCGATTTCGCCCGCCTCGTCGGGGTACCCTATTCCTGTCTTCACCAGGAAGCGGTCGACCTGTGCCTCGGGCAGTTCGAAGGTCCCCTCCATTTCGACGGGATTCTGTGTGGCGATCACGAAGAACGGCTCGGGGAGCGCTCGAGAGTCACCATCGACGGTCACCTGGCCCTCTTCCATGGCCTCGAGGAGCGCACTCTGGGTCTTTGGCGGCGCGCGATTGATCTCGTCGGCGAGGACCACGTTGGCGAAAATGGGGCCGGCCGAGAACTCGAATTCCCGCGTTCCCTCGTTGAAGATGTGGGTTCCCGTGACGTCGGTCGGGAGGAGATCGGGGGTAAACTGGATGCGCCCGAACGACAGGCCGAGCGCGCCCGCGAGACAGCGGGCCGTCAAGGTCTTCCCGGTGCCAGGGACGTCCTCGAGCAGGACGTGGCCGCGGCCGACGAACCCGAGGAGGACGGTTTCCAGAAACTCCCGGTCGGTGACGACGGCGCTGGCGAGTTCGTCGAGGATGGCGTCGGCCGTCTCGCTGGCAGTCGCGACGTCCATGCACCGACCTGTGGGAGCGCTCCACTAAGGGTTGCCGGCGGGGCCGCACATCCGGTCAGCACCGGGGACCCGGAACTGTCACGTACGGGGGACCCCATGCGTGACACGAGCGTGGGTCGTCTCGAACAGCGGTCCGTGATTGGGTTCCTCGTGCTGTTGCTTGTGGTGGGGCTGGGCATCACCGCTGGGACGTTTCAGACGGGGACGTTCACCACCGGGGAGAGCAATGCCCCGATGGATGTCGCACCAGCAGACAGTGAGAGCCGGTCGCCCCCACCCGTCCTCCTCGGCGTGTATGTCTTCGTCGGGTTGGCCCTCGTCCTGGGCTCGGCCGGGTTTGCTGCCGGGTACCTCTACGGCGACACGTCTCCCGCCCGGATGGCCGCATTCGGGTTCGGTCTCGCCGTGCTGGGGACTGCGTTCCTCCTTGCTGTCGACGTCGACATCGCAATGGGGGGCGCTCCGTCACCGGGAGACGCCCCCGACTTCCAGTCGGTCGCCGACGTGTTCCGCGACGGCAACGGATCGGCGGCCCAACCGCGTGGGGGCGACTCCGCTCCGACGGACATCGACGGACTCCCGCCGGTCGTGGTTCTCGCCGTGCTCGGCGGGCTTTTGCTCGTTGGGCTGGTCGGGATTGGTCGGTTCTCGACTGGCGCCCCTGTTCGGTCGGCACCCTCGCCGGCCGGTTCCGCCGATGGTGCCGACGGGGTGGAGACCGAGATCGGCGGAGCGGCTGGCCGAGCGGCCGCACGCATCGGTGAGACGGACCTCTCGAATGTGGTCTATCGTGCGTGGCGGGAGATGACGGCGGCGCTCGACGTCCCGCACGGGGAGACGATGACCCCGGCCGAATTTGCCGACGCAGCCGTCGCGGCTGGTCTCGACGAAGCGGACGTCGAGCAGTTGACGCAGCTCTTCCGTGATGTTCGCTACGGACACGCACCAGTGACGCCGGAGCGAGCGGACCAGGCCGAAGCGACGCTTCGACGGATTCAGGAGACCTACGGGAACGGCGAGGCGGATGCCCGATGAGCCGGGCGTCGGACGAAGAGATATTCACCGAGTCGTCGATCAGAGATCTTCGGCTCACGCCGGACCTGTCGTCGCCGCGACGCCGCATGCTGCTCACAGGGCTGGGTGTCGTCCTGATTGTCGGTGGGCTGCTCGTCCCCGTCGGCGTCGGCGATCACGGTGGTCCCGGTGGATTGATAGCCACACTCGGCTTGCTGGCGGCCCTGATCGGGCTGGGGTACGGGTACGGTCGGCTCCGCGAGACGCACCCCCGTCGCACCCCGCCGCCGGTCGAGCAGCGACAGACGATCGAGCGGGCCGGGGCGACCTTCAAACGAGCGATCGAGACGGCCCATAGCCCGCGCATCGGTGAGGCGATTGCCGGCCGGGATGCGGCCCTTGCTCGCTTGCGCTCGCTCGCACTCGCCGTGGTCGCCGACCGAGACGGGGTGGACGAGGCCGATGCCGACGCTGCGATCCGTGAGGGTGCCTGGACCGACGACGAGGCAGCGGCCGCCCTCCTGGCGGACGGGCACCAATCGGGTCGATCAAGCGGGTCGCTCTGGGCCCGTCGGTCGTCGCCGTCGTTCAAGGCCCGCGTCAGGCGGGCCGTCGTCGCCCTGGCGAAACCACAGCTCGGAGCCACACAGACTCCCACGTGGCACGAGCCGCGCCACCCGACGTCGGGAGGTGGCTGGACCAGCGGACTCGCCAGGACCGGCCGCTGGCAGGGCCTGGTCGGCGTCGGCCTCGTCGCACTGGGCGTGGCGGCGATCAGTCGGACCGCCGGGACTGCGCTCGCAGCCGCACTGGTCCTCGGCATGGCCGGCTACGTTCGCCTGGTGGATCCACCCGATCCGACACTGGCCGTGGAGCGAACGTTCGATCCCCCGGATCCACACCCGGGCGACGTCGTCACGGTGACCGTCTCGGTCGAAAACGCCGGCTCGACGCTCATGACCGACCTCGTCGTGACCGATGGCGTCCCCGATGGGCTGGCTGTCGTGGCGGGCAGTCCCCGCCACGCGACCGCGTTACGACCGGGGAAGCGGTGTTCGTTTGCCTACGACGTCAGAGCGGTCGTGGGCGAGCACGACTTCGACGCCATGTTCGTCCAGACGCGCGATCCAGCCGGGGAGCGCGAGCGTGCCGAGCGGATCGATACGCCGACAACGACGATCGAATGCGAACCACGATCCGTTCAGGAGTCAGTCCCGCTGCACCCACAGGCAACAGGCAGTACCGGTCGCGTCCCCACTGCTGTGGGGGGCAGCGGCACCGAGTTCCACTCGGTTCGACGCTATCGGCCAGGCGATCCGCTCCGTCGCGTGGACTGGCACCGCCTGGCCCGGACCGGTGACCTGGCGACACGCCAGTTCCGGGAGGAACACGCAGCCACCGTCGTGGTCCTGATCGACGCCCGCGATTCCGCCGAGGTGGCCCCAACCGACACCGCCCTGTCCGCCCTCGACCGCGCGGTCGCGGGGGGCGGACAGGTCGTCGAAACGTTGCTCGACGACGGCGACCGGGTCGGGATCGCGAGTGTCGGGCCCGACTGGACATGGATCGCTCCCGCGGGCGGTCGGGAGCACCGGACTGCACTCCGCGCGGCGCTCGCGAACGATCCGGCGTTTTCGCGGCCGGATCCGGACGGCCGCTTCACTGTTGACCGGTACCTTCGACGCCTGCGCACTCGGCTCCCCGCGGACAGCCAACTCCTCTGTTTGTCGCCCCTGGTCGACGAGGAGATCGTCCACCTGCTCCGTCGACTCCACGCACACGGCCACGCGCTCACTGTCATCAGTCCCGATCCGACGACCGTCGAGACGGTCGGCGGGACGGTGGCGCGACTGGAACGGGACCAGATCGTCGCGTCAGTCCGGGCGGCTGGCATCCGGGTGATCCCGTGGCGTCCCGATGAGTCGCTCCGGGTCGCGGTCGCCCGCGCGAGGTGGAGGTGGCGAGGGTGAGACCGGTTTCGAGTGGCGTCGCGCTCATCGGGGGCGGAGTCGCGCTCGCAGCCGTGGCCCCGGCCGGGTGGGTGGCCCTCGCGGTCGGCGGGGTTGGAGTCGTGAGTGTCGTCGTCGGGATCGTGCGGCGGCGACGGGCCGCCGTGACGGCCGGGTCCCTGCTGGTGTTCGCCGGTGTTCTCGTGGCCGGCGTTCACGGCTTGCCACCGGGACTCGCGCTGTTCGGGACGCTCGCGGCCATCGTCACCTGGGATTCCGGGACGCACGGGATCGAGTTGGACGAACAGATCGGCCTGGAGACACCGGCAGTCCGGGGGGAAGCCGTCCACGCCGGAACGACGCTGGTCGTGGGTGTCGTGATCGCCTCACTGGCCTACCTCGTCGCCCTCGTCTCCGCGGGACGGTTTCCGGCACTCGCGGCCATCGCGATCGTCGCCGGCGTGTGGTTTCTCGCCATGGGGCTGGAACCCTATGCCGATCCCGCGCGCCAGGCCTCGTGACGGGCAGTGCATCGAGTCGAAACGGATAAGGAGCGACCCGGCGGTAACCGTGAGTGCTGCCGAGGTAGCCTAGCCCGGCCAAGGCGCCTGCCTCGAGAGCAGGTGTCCGAGAGGACTCGAGCGTTCAAATCGCTCCCTCGGCGTACTCTTCGGTGGAGGGGCCGAGCGTCCCCCTCCGGGTTGTTCCTGGTGGGCGTCCAGAGCGGCGTCCCAGCTGTCTGCCGAGGCTCGCCAACAGGGACTCTTATGTGTCATGCTACCGTGCACCGAGACATGAGCGACGCCCAACAACCGGCGGAGGGACAGATGCACGAGCACCACGAACACGATGCCGAGGGCCCGGGCTACGCGACGCCGCAGGCTGCCATCGAGGAGGCCGAGCGTGAAACGACGGCCTACGTGATGGGTCTCTACGTCGGGACCGACGTGGACGCGGCGGACTTCCTCGCGGTCGTGGACATCGATCCCGACTCCGACACCTACTGCGAGATCGTCGACCGCCTCGAGATGCCGAACCGTGGTGACGAACTCCACCACTTCGGGTGGAACGCCTGTTCGTCGTCGTGCCACGTCGCGGGCCTCGAGCGGCGCCACCTCCTCATTCCGGGGCAGCGATCCTCGCGAATTCACGTCGTCGACACCGCCGAACGACGGAATCCGGAGTTCGAGACGGTGATCGAGCCCGAGGAGGTCTACGAACAGGACCTCTCGGCGCCCCATACCGTCCACTGCATCCCCGACGGGGAAATCCTCATCAGCATGCTCGGCGACGCTGACGGCGACCTGCCGGGCGGCTTCCTCGAGCTCAACGAGGACTTCGAGATTACGGGCCGGTGGGAGCCGCCCGGACAGATCGAGATGAACTACGACTTCTGGTACCAGCCGCGCCACAACGTCATGGTCTCGACGGAGTGGGCCGCGCCGAAGACCTACTACCCGGGATTCGACATGGACGATGTCGAGGCGGGCGAGTACGGCCGACAGCTGCATTTCTGGGACTGGGAGGACCGGACGGTCGAACAGACGATCGACCTCGGCGAGGAGGGGATGATTCCCCTGGAGGTCCGCTTCCTTCACTCGCCCGAGGGAACCCACGGTTACGTCGGCGCCGCGCTGTCGTCGAACATCTTCCACTTCTGGGAGGACAACGGCGAATGGCAGGCCGAGAAGGCGATCGATTTCGAATCCCGCGAGCACGACGACTGGGACATGCCGGTTCCGGCACTGCCGACGGACATCCTGATCTCGATGGACGACCGGTACCTGTTCGGGTCGAACTGGCTCCACGGGGAGGTCTGGATGTACGACATCAGTGATCCGGCCAATCCGCGTCGGGCGGACTCGCTGTCGATCGGCGGCTACTTCGGCGAACAGCAGACGGTGCAGGATCGCGAGTTGGCGGCCGGACCGCAGATGTTGCAACTCTCGCTCGACGGTGAGCGCCTCTACTGGACGACGTCGCTGTTTTCCTCGTGGGACGAGCAGTTCTTCCCGGAGGAGGGCGAGCGCGGCTCGGTGATGCTGAAGGCCGACGTCGATCCGCGGCGGGGAACGCTCACCCTCGACGAGGACTTCCTCGTGGACTTCGGCGAGTTGTCGACCGGTCCGGCCCGGGCCCACGAAATCCGCTGGCCGGATGGCGACTGCACGAGCGACGTCTGGCAGTGACGGCGGACGAGTCTTCGGTCGAGCTGACGTGGCGTGACGGCGGTTTCGAGACCATCCGTGTCGACGCCGATGAGACGATCCTGGATGCTGCCGAGGCTGCTGACCTCTCGCTCCCGTTCGGGTGTCGGACCGGCGCGTGCGCGACCTGCACGGGACGTGTCCTCGACGGCGACGTCTCGCACACCCGCCCCCCGCGGGCGCTCAAATCTCGCCACCTCGACGCGGGATACGTCCTCACATGTATCGCGACGACTACGACCGACTGTCGGCTCGAGGTCGGTGCCGACGTCGCCACGGATCTTGTGTCGAACCCCTGGAAGTGATCAGGTAATCGCGGAGGCGAACAGGAAGATCAGGATACTCATCGAGATGACGGCGAGCATCACGACCACGGCGAGGGCGCTCCCCATCGACACGGCCGCATTGGCGTGGCTGGCGAGCGTCTCCGTCCGGTCGTTCCCGAAGACTGTCACGTCGGCGGGCTCGCTGGCCATGCCGGCTTCGACCGGTTCGCAGTCGTCGGCCGCACGCTCGACGAGGTCGGCGACCAGTTCGATCAGGTCCGCGGCCGGGAGATTCATCCCGACCTGGTTCTCTGCCTCGACCGTATTGACGACGTGCGTGTCGCTGGTCATGACCTCTAGGTGATCGACACCCTCGACAGTGGCGTCGATGCGGTCGCGGAGTCCCGGTTGCATGTTGTTGCCGTCGATCAGCACGTACCCCGTCCGCTGGCCGTCGACGTCCGTCACTGCGACGCGGATACCGAGAGGGCCGATACCGTCCTCGGGGTCCCACGGTGTCGGGTCACTGGCGACGCCGAGTGCCAGCTCGCCGCGCTGGAGGGTCCGGAGACGATCGCCGAGCCGTTCTGCCCCCTCGATCAGATCGTACGACCGTGGACTCCCCGGAACGACGTGGCCGAGGTCGTCGCCAGCGAGCCCATCGTTGCAGTTGTGGGCGTCGATGAGTAGCACATCGTCGAGCCCGCCCGTCCGGGTGGCGGTGGCGGCCGAGAGGCCGACGGAGTACATCACATCGTCCGTGCAACAGGGCGCGAAGCTCGCGACGGCCAGGGCATCGTCACCGAAGGCCTGGCCGGTGAGGGTCGCGTCTCCCTCGCGGACCTGGACACTCGGGGTCGCGTTCCGTCCGTATTCGATTCGCTGGTAGGCCCGTTCGGCCGCATCACAGACCGTGTCGACTTCCCGTTCTGTGACGAGGTTGAAGTCGTGGCCTGCGGTGGCGTGCGGTGCGAACCCGAGTCCCTCCGCTTGTGCAGCGAGTCGCATCGGGAGCGACCCGCCGCCGATGTCGCCCATCGGACCGGGGTGCAACATCGGGAGGACGAACCGGGCCTTCTCGCGCCCGTTCGGTCGCCTGAAGGACAGGACCGTCACCGGGACTCGAGCTTCCTCTCCGATATCTTCGAAAAACTCCTCGAGCTCGTCTGTCCCGTCCGTGAGGTGGCCGATGAACCCCTGAATGAAATCGAACACGGAGACACCCAGGCTCCGTCGCCACGGGATGTCGATCACGGTGAGAAACGCCCAGACGGCCACGCCGTGAACCACACAGATCGTGCCGAGGAGGACAAAGTCGAGCGGAACCACGTTCCCGGCCAGCTCCGGGGGTGCGTGGTCGGTTCTGGCGAGCACGTCGTGGGTGAACCGGCCGCCGATGTTGAAGTAGTTGACCGTCCCGCTGTAGACGAACAGCATGACGGCGGCGGCGACGGTTTGGATACTGGCGGGGATGGCCGCGATCGGCGTCCGCTGTCGCGAGATGATCTTGATGACGAGCAGTCGCAGGCCGAAAATGGCCGCGAGCGCGACGAGCAGGGCGTCGAAGACGAACCGCTGCCCGAACCCGGTCAAGACCGACACGCCGCCGGCCCCGAGGAGGACCGCGACGACGACCAGTTCGCTGGTCAGCGCGAGCAGGGACGCCCGGTCCGGCGTGAGCTGCCCACCCAACCACCGATCGATCGTCGTGGTCAGGACGCTGGCCGCAACTGTCGGCAGTCCGACGAAGAACAGGCCCTGCCACGCATCGTCGAGGACGAACGCGGAGTCGAAGACGGCCACGCCCGTCACCGCGGCCACGACCAGCGCGAACGTGGTGCTCGCGTACCACCGTGGCGTCCGGAAAATGAACCGCGAGAGGCCCGCAAGATCGCTCTGGGTGGCCGTCATTTGTATGTTACTAGACTGGTTTTGTATTTAAAACTACGATTCGGGTCGCTGCCCCTGCACGCATTCGACGGGAACCGACCGACCGCGCGTCTCACTCGCAGATCGCCAGAAAGTTCTCGAAGACCGCTTCGCCTTCCTCGGTGTGGGCGACTTCCGGATGCCACTGGACGCCATAGAGGTCGCGGTCCGGGTCGCTCATCGCCTCCACGTCGCACACGTCGCTGCGCCCGGTCCGCACGAATCCCTTCGGAACGGTCGTGACCTCGTCGGCGTGACTGGCCCAGACGCGGGTCTCGGGGGCCAGCGAGCCGATGAGTGGATCCGTTTCGTCGGTAATTTCGACGGTCACGTCCGCGTAGCCGCCGTAGTCGCCGGGCTCGACCGTGCCACCGAGTTCGGTGGCGATGACCTGCATGCCGAGGCAGATGCCGAGGATCGGGATGTCGAGGTCGAGGTAGTCCACCGCAGTGCCGATCCGGTCGATCGAGGGCCCGCCGGAGAGGACCAGTCCGTCGGCGTCGACCGCCTCGGCCGGGGTCTCGTTGTCGACGATGTCGACGTCCACGCCCATGTCCCGCAACGCCCGCTGTTCGAGGTGGGTGAACTGCCCGTGGAGGTCGACCACGTCGATCCGCGTCATTGACCGAGACTAGTCCGAGCCGGAATATATATCCGGGGAAACGCCGGGCCGAAGGTGAAAGCGTCGTCCAGTGGGGTGGTCCAGCCGACCATCCCGGCCGTCGGTCGGGCATGAGCGCGTTCACCATCCGGGTAGGGGCTAGTCCGCGCCGTAGCGCTGGCCAAGGACGACAGCCACTGCATGGACGGCCAGGAGGTAGAAGGCCGGCTGCGGATCCACGGCGGACGCGCTCGCGGCGAGGAGGAGCGGGCCGTACAGGACTGGGAGTGCGATGGCGAGCCAGAACGCGGCTGTCTCGACCGTACGGAGTGACCGCCGCAGAACTCCTCGGGCAATCCACATGAATCCCTGCCGATCGCCCACTGGCCCCATCGATCTCCTGAGACCAGTCGTCGGGCTCACCGGAACCCCTCACTGACGCTGACCGCCCCGTTTCCGAGTTCGATCAGGGCAGTGCCTCCGAACGACTCGTCGATCTGGCAGGTGGCCCAACTCGTCGTGCCGCTGTCGGTCCGCGCCGTCACGACATACCGGCCGGGATCGAGGTCGTCACTCTCGCCGGCCGTGTCACCGGGCGCCAGGTGGTACGTCCGCTCGAGCATCGGATCGGCTCCATCGTCCGGCCGGACGGTGACGGTCACATCGTATGCAGTCCCGCCGTCGTAGTTGCGGAGGTGGAGGCGTTCGACGCCGGCGATGGCGGGGATCCCGTGCGCCGGGGATCGCGGTTCCGGGCGCGTCGTCTCGGTCATGCATCGACGTTCAACCGAGTGGGAAATGTAGGTAGCGAAGACTTCAACGACAGTTTATGTTACACCCTGACATGGTGGATCCCCCGGCCTCGACTGGGGGCGTCGTTGGGTGACGCTATCGCGCAGCCACGTGACCATCTTTCCGCGGCTCTGTCGCGCCAGACAGCGTCCCGTGATGGTTCCGGGCGATTTGCGCGCCCCCGAAGAGGAGACCAGGGTGGACCCTGACGTCGTGGCCCCGTCGGGCCAGTGCCGCGCCGGCGTCGGCTGCGAGGCGCTCCTCCAGCGCGACGGTCCCGTCTTCCCAATAGCGCCACCGGGGAGCGTCCACGGCCGCCTGGAGCGACATGTCGTAGTCGATCAGGTTTGCGAGCACCTGGACGTGGCCCTGGGGTTGCATTGCGCCACCCATCGTGCCGAAGGCGGCCCAGTCGTCCGTGTCGAAGCGGGCGAGGGCGGGAATCAGCGTGTGGAACGGGCGCTTGCCGGGCTCGAGGCGGTTCGGATCGTCTGGATCGAGCGAGAACGACGCGCCGCGGTTCTGGAGGGCGATCCCCGTATCGCCGGCGACGAGGCCGCTGCCGAATCCCATGAACCGCGAGTTGATGAACGAGACGAGGTTTCCGTCGTCGTCCGCGACTGTCAGGAGCACGGTGTCAGCATCTTCACCGGGCATCCCGAGGGGGACATCGTCAAGGGCCGCCGGACCGATTTCGGCTGCCCGGTGGCTGGCGTACTCGGGGTCGTGGAGCGGCCGCACCGGTTCGAACGCCGGATCGGTCACGTAGTGGTGCCCGTCCCGGAACGCTAACTTGGTTGCTTCGAGGAAGGCGTGAACCCGCTCCGGAGCGTCGTACGGGTGTTCCCCGGCACCGACCTCGGCGGCGATGTTGAGGGCCTCGAGAGCGATCTGCCCCTGGTTGTTCGGCCCGAGCTCGTACACCTCCACCCCGTGGTAGGTCGTCGACAACGGGTCTGGCCACTCGACAGCGAAGTCGGACAGATCATCGACGGTCAGGAACCCGCCAGCCCGTTGGACCTCTTCGGCGATTGCCTCGCCGAGTGCTCCCTCGTAGAGCACGTCGGCACCGCCCTCGGCGACCCGTTCGAGTGACCGTCCGAGAGCCGGGAGCGTGACGTGCTGCCCGACGTCGGGCGGCGCGCCGTCGACGAGGTAGGCGTCCCGGGCGTGGTCGGTCTCGAAGACGGACCCGGTGTGGTGCCACTGGGCCGAGACGACTTCGGAGACCGGATACCCCGATTTCGCGTAGTGGATTGCCGGCTCGAGCACGTCGGCGAGCGTTCGTCGGCCGAAGCGGTCGAGCGTGGCCTCCCAGCCCCGTGCAGTGCCGGGCACCGTCACGGTGTGCGGGCCGCGTTCCGGCATCGTGACCGCGGCGGGATCGCTGTTCTGGTCGGCCGCGAGGGCGTCACGGACCCGGTCCCGGGTTGCAGCCGCTGGTGCGTGTCCCGCCGCCCGCATCGCCCCGACGTCGCCGTTTGCAGTCCGATACATTGCAAACACGTCGCCACCGAGCCCGGTCATCATCGGCTCGACGACGTTCAACGCGGCGGCAGTCCCGACGGCTGCGTCGAAGGCGTTTCCCCCGTCCCGAAGAATGTCCCGCCCGGCCTCCGCGGCCAGGGGCTGACTCGTGGCGACGATCCCCCGAGGCCCGTAGACGGTCGACCGGCGCGAATCGAACTGGTCGAGAGTCATGGACGGGGGTTGGCCGGCCGGGTGGAAACCTCTTCGCCCTGTCGCCGCTCACTCCGTATCCCGGCGATTGGCAGCCGACGAAAACTCGAACTCTGCCTGTTCCCGGGCGCGCCTGGCTTCGCGAGCCGCGATTGCCTCTGGATCGGGTGTGACGTCGTCGGCCAGCCCGGCCCACGAGTCGTGGACTTTGGCGTGACACCACCGACAGAGGAAGACGGTGATCTCGTGGCTCGTCTCGTCGTCTCGGGCGTACGAGAGGTGGTGTTCCTCGAGGAGGGGTCGCGTCGTCTCGTGGGCCATACGCACCTCGCCGAGTTCACACCGCACGCACTCGCGATCGGTCGCCCGCGACCGGAAATGTGGACACATCTGCCACTCCCAGGGTCCCGTCAAGCCGGGCTGATCGGGGGCACCCGCTACCGGGCACCGGTACTCGTCAGCCCGCCGCTCTCGGGCGAAGGCTGGGTCTTGGTCGCTCCGTTCGATGGCCAACCGGCAACGGCCGTCGTTGGTGAGGTGGTCACACCGGTCCACGTGGTCGTACGGGTCCGCGACGCCGACCGAGGTCCCGGCGTCGGTCGTCTCCATGCTCGGTCGCTCAGTGGCCCGGTCCTTGAGTCCGTTCCAGCCGGAGTGAAACTGATCGAGGAACCCTTTTGCCGAGTCCACGCCAGTCGCCAGTGTGCGACTCGTCCACGAACCGGCCGGTGAAACGCGGGCCCAAATCCTCGCCACGACCGTCGAAATCGCCGACTCGATGCGGTCGCTTGTCCGCGGACTCCGGGGCCGGCGGACCCTTCCGGACGGCCATGCCATGGTGCTCGATGTCGCAGCCGGGTCGCTGCTCGGCGCCGGCCCCCGCCGAACCACCGTCGACATGCTGTTTGTGCGCGTTCCCATCGACGCGGTGTGGGTCGTCGACGAGACGGTCGTCACCACGAAACGGCTCGCGCCCTGGTGGGGCATCGGAAGCGCCCGGGCGGACACCGTCGTGGAACTCCCGGCTGGTGGCGCCGACGCGGTGTCGGCCGGCGACGCGGTCAGACTAGAAGACGACGGCGGGAATCGCGGACGGGTCGGGTAGGACCAGTCGGCGGCAAAAGGTACGTTTATACGTCTGGACCGCGCCACCAACGCGTAGGGAAACATGTCCCGTGATCGATTTATTCGGGGGCCACCCCGACACTACACCACTTCCTGACGTCGGCGACGTACAGTTTCTGGATACGACCTTACGCGACGGTGAGCAAGCGCCGGGTATCTCGCTGTCGCCCGACGAGAAGGCGCTCATCGCCCGCAAGTTGTCAGCCGCCGACATCGACGTGATCGAGGCGGGCAGCGCCTGTACCGGGCCGGGTGAGCGCGAGACAATCAGTCGTGTCACGGACCTGGATCTCGACGCGACGATCACCAGCTTCTGTCGCGGCCTCCAACGCGACATCGACCTCGCGATAGACTGTGGGGTCGACGGCATCGACCTGGTGGTTCCCGCGAGTGACAAACACGTCACTGAGAAGGTCGGGACCTCACACGAGGCGAACGTCGAGACGACGGCCGAACTCGTGGAGTATGCCACGGACCACGGCCTCTGGGTTGAGGTGATCGGCGAGGACGGATCCCGGGCAGACCTCGAGTACCTGGAGACGCTGATGTCTGCGGCCCTCGAGGCCGGCGCCGACCGGGTGTGTTATGCCGACACGGTCGGCCACGCCACGCCCGACCGGACCCTCGAAATCGTGTCCCGGCTAGTGGACCTCGGGCCGGTGAGCACACATACCCACGACGATCTGGGGCTGGCCGTCACGAACGCCCTCGTGAGCGTCGCGGCAGGGGCCGACATGGTGCACGGCACGGTCAACGGGATCGGCGAGCGTGCCGGGAACGTGGCGCTCGAAGAGGTCGCCATCGCACTCGACCACGGCTATGGCGTCGAGACGATGGAACTTCCAGCGGTCTACGATCTCGCCCAGACGGTTGCCAACTTCACCGGCATCCCGCTCGCTCCGAACAAGGCCGTCGTCGGGCAGAACGCGTTCACCCACGAGAGTGGCATCCATACCGACGGGACGCTCAAGGACGACGCGATGTACGAACCGTACCCGCCGGAAAAAGTGGGCCGCGAGCGACGGCTCGCACTCGGCAAGCACGCCGGCCGCGCCGGCGTCGAAGCCGCGCTCCGCGAACACGACCTTGACGTGACCGACGAACACCTCACCGAGATCGTTCAGCGGGTGAAGGCGATCGGGG
>CAYLJD010000028.1:0-27442 GCA_964383875.1 uncultured Halobacteriales archaeon | reverse complement strand
CCTCGGACTGCTCGGACCTCTACATCGAGAACGCGATGATCTCGAACCCGGCCAAAACCGGGACGCCGGGCGACAGCAAGGAATTCGAGCGAGTGTTGCACATGCCCCGCCCGGACTTCTCCGGGTTCGAGTATTCGACGATCCTCTGTATCGACAAACCACACCGGGACTTTCACCCGCAGGGTGCGAGTGTCATTCCTGGGACTTTCGACCTCCCAGAGCCCGATTATGACCGCGAGGGCGAAGTCGTCGAGCACGACATCGAGCTCCCCGACGAGTGGCTCATGACGGACGTCATCGAGTCCGATCAACTCGACGAGGGGGTCGACCTGACCGGCCACGAGGTGATCGTCGCACTCGGGCGCGGAATCGGCCGGGACCCGACCGAGGGTATCGAGCTCGGGCTGGAGCTCGTCGACGCGTTCGAGGACGCCGAGCTGGGCCTCTCGCGCGGAGTCATCACGGCCTCGTACCAGTTCGGAGGGCACGTCGAGCAGTACGTTTCCGAGGAACGCCAGATAGGCGAGTCGGGACAGGTTGTCGAACCCGATCTCTACATCGCCGCGGGGATCAGCGGCGCCGTCCAGCACACGGTCGGTATGGAAGACTCAGGGACCGTCGTGTCGATCAACACCGACCCGGACGCCGACATCAAGGACTTCTCGGACTACTACGTCGCCGGCGATCTGTTTGATGTGCTGCCGCGACTGACGGAGGCCCTGGAGACGGGAGAATTCGCGACGGTCATGCAGGAGGCAAGCGATGACTGAACACGAACACTACGAGGCGGTGGTTGTCGGGGCCGGTCCCGGCGGCGCCGCGGCGGCGGCAGCACTGGCCGAACACGGTATTGAGACGCTCGTCCTCGAACGCGGCGTCGACGCCGGATCGAAGAACGTCTCCGGCGGCCTCATCTACGCAGAGGAGTCCGCCCCGTACACGATCGACGGCCTCTTCCCGGACTTCAGGGAGGAAGCCTCCGAGCGGCCGATCGACGAGTACTACATTCACAACGTCGCCGGCCGGCAGGTCGAGACGTTCGACCTCAATCGGATTCACCACCACGACACCGAGTGGTGTGACGCCGTCCTGCGACGCCGGATGGACTCCTGGCTCGCCGAGCGCGTCCACGAGAAGACCCGAGAGACCGGTGGTGGCCTCTTGACCGAGGTGCGCGTCAACGGGCTCCTCCGGGAGGGTGGCGAGATCGTCGGCGTGACGTGTGACGAACTCGAGCCGATCGAGGCGGACCTGATCATCGCCGCTGACGGCGTCAACTCGGAGCTCGCACGTGACGCCGGGCTCATGGACTGGGACGACCCGGACGAGTGGTTCCAGGGAGTCAAGGCAGTCGTCGACATGGATCCCGACACGGTCGACGAACGGTTCGATATCGGTCCGGATACTGGTGCGGCACACCTCTTCTCGGGAGACCTGTTCGAGGGCGTTCGTGGCGGCGGCTTCCTCTACACCAACGAAGACAGCCTCTCGATCGGGACCGTGTTTCACCTCGATTCACTCGCCGAAGAGCGCGCCGAACCCCACGACCTGCTCGACAACCTCCTCCAGCACCCGCTTCTCGACCAGTGGTTCCAGGGTGAGTATGCGGAGCGAGAGTACTCCGCGAAGCTCGTCCCGGACTCGAAGAAAGTCGCCCATCCGTCCCCCCACCGTGGTCGGCTCCTCCTCGTCGGTGACGCTGCCGGCCAGATGCAGGCACAGGGGCCGATTATCAAGGGCATGAACCACGCGGTCACAGCCGGTGGACTCGCGGCCGAAGCCTACCAGGAGGCCACGGCTCGCGGAGACGCCACCAACGCCGGGCGGCTCTACGAGCGGAAACTCAACGAGGAGGGCGTGATGAGCCAGCTCCGTCCTCGGCGGTACCGGTGGACCCGCGCGCTCTCGGAAAACGGGGCTGTCAACGCGGTCAACAACGCGATTGTGAACTCGCCTGTCGGCGCTGTCGGGCTCAAGGTATTCGGCGGCCTCATCGAACGCGCGTTCAACTCGCCGTTCGTCTTGGGCATGGTCCCGGACACACGGTTCTCGTATGTGACCGTCCCGACGCGGATCGGTGAGGTACTGGGTGACCCGATCGACGGCGACAACGACATCGAGCCACCGGACCTCGGCGACCGGATCGGCGACCTCACCTACGACGTGGGTGACCCTCACATTGAGGTCCTGGACAACAGCTTCGAGGCCAGTGGGACGGCAGTGACGGCCTGCCCGGTCAGCGCGGTCGACTATGGCGGCGGGTGCTACCGTGACGAGGTCGTCCAGACCAACGGTGGCGAAGAACGCGTCGTGAGTCTTGACACCCAGCCCTGCATCGAGTGTGGCACGTGCGCCATTATCGCGGACACCCACTGGGAGCATCCCGCCGGCGGCAAGGGCGTCGAATTCAACGAGGGGTAGCCGTGGACGCCGAGGCCCGTTTCCGCGAGCGCATCCACGCGTTCGCCAGACAGGCCGAGCGCGACGCGGCCGCTTTCACGGCACCGGACGATCCCCCCGACGAGGAACAGGCACTCACATATCTTCGAGAGGGCGCGGGACCGGCGACGTCGCTGTACGTCGAGGCTCGCACCGGTGACCTGATGGTCCACTTTCCGCCCGCCGAGTACGAGGCGCTCGAGGACGCCATGAACACCTGGTTCGAACTCTACGCAGCGTGTTACGGCGTCGACATCGAGGCCGACTGGCCAGTCCGGGAGGCGGCTGAACTGCTCGTCGACACACACAACATCGGGGACGTCGCCGCGATGTTGACACACGTGCCGACAGACCGACGCAGGTGAACCAGACACGTTTCCGGGTGGGCCGAGACTCGATGGTCGGTTACTCGTCACGGTGGCTCGCGCCACGCGGGAGGGCGTCGTCGGCCGCGCTCAACGGATCGGCAACGACGCCGTCCTGTCTGGCCTTGACGCGGGCGTGGCCGGCACAGACGACCTCGTTGTCCCCCCAGGGGATGTGGAGTTCGAAGACAGCCTCGTCGTCGCAGTCACCCACCTGGCATTTCATGTGAGTGGGTGGGACGTCGATGGCTATTGCCCTTTCGTCCGGCCCGCTGATCCGGTCGTCTACAACGCCACCAACAGGATGATCAGTAACATCGACGCTGTCACGAGCAGCTGCACGACGGCCGAGGCGAGAACGCCCGCCGCTGCGTAGCCGGCTGCCCGTATACTCGCCCCGGCGGATGCACCGCGGACGTACTCCACGACGAACACTGTCGCGCCGATTCCCAGGATAATTCCGAGGGGACCGGCGACGAACACGAGAGCAAATCCGACGACACCCGCGAGCAACATCGTCGTGGTCGACGCCCCACCGGCTCGGCTGGCGAACGCACCACCCAGCCAGTCGAAGCCGATGGCGAACAGTCCGCCGAGCGTCAGGAAACCGACGACAATCAGCGTGGGTTCTGTGTACCCGGTCCCCCACCAGTAGAGGTAGACGCCGGCAAGCGACAGGACGGCACCGGGAATCGCCGGAACGAGACTGCCGACAACGCCGGCGGTGAGCAACACGACGGCGCCCACGACGAACAGGTCGACGCCGACGATCCCGATCATTCCAAGCGGCTGCGTTCCACGTCGGCACGGTCATTCCCATACACTGATAGCAAGGCCTCGATGGCCGTCCCGAACGCTCGCTTACATGCAGCAGAGCTGGCGTACGACAACCGGTCTGCGACCGCCGACCACGGTCGTGCCTGGAGTACCTTCGCGACCAACAGCCGCTCCTGGCGACCCGTGAGGAGGTCAGCGTCCACCGGATCGACGAGATGGCGGAGCGCCACCTGCCGAGACGGCCGCGGTGCGGTATCGAAGATGGCGGCCCCGTACGGGATCCCTGCCACGTGTCGCCACTCGATTTCGGTGAGATCGAGTGACGGCGTCGCGTCCACGCTCCGAAGCGTCCCACGGACGACGTCGGGGTCGACGGCAGCCAGCGGATCAGTCAACATCGTGAGGAGCCGACGGCAGAACCAGTCGGTGTGGCGACGGCAGAGCGCTTCACCGCTCTGTGAGCATGGATCGAGCATGATCGCCGAGTGTTCGCCGCTGGCGTCGTTGCGCGTCGTGGAAAGGTGCACGGCATGGAAGCCGTTGGTCTGCCAGAACGAGAGGAGGTCCGGGGTCGCGCCGAACCCCGCTCCGAGCCAGTCGACGTCGTCCTCGAATTCGGCCCGGATCTCCGCGAGAAGCATGGATCCCAGCCCGTGCGATCGGACGGCGTGATGAGTGGCGATCCTGACGATCCGTTGGCCGACAGGCGCCCCGGCAGTTTCGTCGCGTAATTGGCTCATCAGCACGTCCGGTATCATGTTCCCTCGAATCCGGCCGCCCTCGTAGACCGCGGATCGCTGCGCTGGGTCGAGGTTGCCCTCGCGGGCGAGCAAGGCGATCGCAGCGACGTGCCCGTCAGAGAGGAGAGCTCTCGTCGTCAGGTTCGGGGCGTCGAGGAGACGGGCAAAGTCAGCCGGTTCCGTCTGGTAGTGGGCCAGTACGAGCAGGCCCACGGCCTCGTGCAGAAGTGTGTCGTTCTCCAGTAGCGTTGCCGGTTCGAGGGCGCGGTACTTGACCGATTGTGGGCGAGCATCGGCGACGACTGCCGACGCCGCGGGTCGGGCGTCCAAGGCCAGGGCCCGGAAGGCCCACACTTCGACTGGGTCGCCCGCCGCGTATCGTATCGGTGCCTCCAGCCACACGTCCGTGACATCGTGGTCGCTCGCCGCAAGCCGGTCTCGAAAGCGGACCGAGAAACCCCGACCGGCGCCCTCGTAACCGTGGATCGTCGTCGAGAATGCCACGCAGTCGGCCTCGAGACACTGCTGGAGGAGTCCGACCGGGAGCGCCGCCGCCTCGTCGACGATGACGACGTCCGGATCGGCAGGAAGCGTGGCGGCTGTCGTCGGCGGTTCGAAACGGAGCCGGCCCGTTTCAGTCTCCACGCGTCGGGTGTCCTGTGCCCGATCCCGACCGGCAATCTCGCCGAGCTCGACGAGCAGTTCGTCGGCCCGTTCGAAGACGGCCTCCGCGTTCCGATAGTCTGGCGCCGTGACGAGGACGTCGCGACCGTCGAGCGCGAGCGAGGCGGCGCCGAGCCCGGCGGTGCTCGATTTGCCACGCCCCCTGTCTGCCTCGAGAACCACCGCTGTCGTCGACGACCGAAGCGCTTCGAAAGCTGCGAGGGCCCGTGATTGGTCGTCAGTGAGACACGCTGCGTACGCAGCGTCGGGGAATTCGTGTCCGTCCGGTGGGGATGGGTCAGCGGCCCGTTCTGGACTCGGGGCCGGATCGGTCAGGCCGGACCGTCGCACGGTCCCCGCGTCTGCGTCGACGATCGCGACCCCCCGGTGTGCGCGAAGCGTCTCGACCAGGCGGAAGCGGAACCTGCCGGTCACGTCGTCCACGGGAAACGGGGGGACGGCCAGCGTCTCGTCGAAGGCGTCTCGCCGGTTCGGCCACGTGGCGAGCGGTGGCGTCAGCAGGATCAGTAACCCCCCGCCGTCGACGGCCCCGGTGACCCGACCGAGCGCGTTCGGCCGGCAGGCCTCGTGACAGTCGAGCACGATCGCCGTCCGTGTCGTGCCGAGCAGCCGATCGGATCGTGTGGGGTCGACGTGTTCCGCGGGAATGTCATCTCCAGCCGGACCGAGGTACGTCGCCGCAGTCGGCGGGATGTCGGCGGCCTCGAGCGCGTCCACCGCCCGTGATCGAGTCGCGGATGGGTCGCCGGAAAGGACAAGCAATCGTCGTTCGTTGGCCCGCTCGGCTTCATCGCGCAACCTCGCCGCAAGCGGCCGCATACCTGCGTCTGGGGATCGACGGACATGGACCCACCGGTTCGGGCGGCGCAGCGGTTCGTCAACTACCCCACCTTGAGCACCTGCTTCGCTCTTCGCACGCGCTCCCCCTACTGCTCGATTTGCTCGCGGGTGAGAAAGGCCACGCCGCGCTACCGTTTAGTCGAACCGCCCGGAAGAACGTCCCACATGCCGGCACTATCGACACGACTGTGCGACGTCCTCGACCTCACCTATCCGATTGTCCAGGCGCCGATCGGCGGCCTGACGAATCCGGAACTTGCGGCCGCAGTCTCGAACGCGGGTGGGCTCGGGACGCTGGCCGTAACCTGGCACGAGCCCGAGGCAGCAGCTGCTGAAATCGACGCAACGCAGGAACTGACTAACCGACCGTTCGCGGTCAACCTCGTCCTCGACGAGTCGACCACGATCACCCCGACTGAGGAGCACCTCGCGGCCTGTCTGGATGCGGGCGCGCCAATCGTCTCGTTCTCGTTCGGCGACCCTGACCCGTACCTCGACTCCTGCCACGAGGCGAACGTGCCCACTATCGCGACCGTCGGCACCGCCGAGATGGCCAGCCGCGTCGTTCAGGCGGGTGTGGATGTCGTCTGCGCGCAGGGATGGGAGGCTGGGGGCCACCTCCAGAGCGAGGTGGCGACGATGCCCCTCGTGCCGCGCGTCGTCGACGCCGTTCCCGACACGCCGGTCGTCGCAGCCGGGGGCATCGGTGACGGACGCGGCGTCGTGGCGAGTCTTGCGCTCGGAGCCGACGGGGCCTGGCTCGGAACCAGGTTTGTCGCGAGCGACGAGGCACTGGCGGCCGACGGCTACAAAGAGGCGGTCACGAGTGCCACCGAGACGGGGACAGTCAGGTCGCAGCTGTTCGACGGTGGCTGGCCGGGACGGGATCACCGCGTCCTGGCGACAGAGCAAGTCGACGCGTGGATCGACGCGGGCGAACCTCCGGCCGGCGACCGACCAGGCGAGGACGAGACCGTCGCGACCCATCCCGCTCTGGGCGACGTGAATCGCTACGACGATGTCCCACCGATCGCGGGGATGACTGGCGACGTGGCGGCGATGGCCCAGTACGCCGGACAGAGCGCTGGCGTTGCCGACGACGTCAAGCCGGCTGCTGGAATTGTCGCTGATCTCGTCGATGAGATGCGGGCAGCCGCTGGGCGGCTGGGTCGTGCGGTAGACGACACGTAGGGCCCTCCCACGAGCAGCGTGCGTCGCGATGGCACAGGAATTACGGCTTCGAAAGCGCTTTAGGGGCCGGTGGACCACTTGCCGATACAGCCTGCGCGAGGTCGATGACGCTTCCAGCCTTCACAGGACCTTGCGCCGCCAGCGGTCGGCGGCAGGTGGGACAGCCCGCCAGGGCGGGGAAGTGCGAGCCTGCGCGCAGGAGGTGATTCGAGCCATGTCAGTCTACGTCGACTTTGACGTTCCAGCGGATCTCGAGGAGGATGCCCTTGAGGCACTCGAGATCGCGCGTGATACTGGGACCGTAAAGAAAGGAACCAACGAAACGACCAAGGCCGTCGAACGCGCCAACGCCACGCTCGTGTACGTCGCCGAGGACGTCCAGCCTGAGGAGATCGTCATGCATCTCCCGGAACTCGCCGACGAAAAGGGTGTCCCTTACATCTTCGTCGCTGCACAGGACGACGTCGGACACGCGGCCGGCCTCGAGGTCGGCAGTGCCGCGGCGGCCATTGTTGACGGCGGCGAGGCCGCCGACGACGTCGAGGATATCGTCGAGAAGGTCGAGGAACTCCGCTAGGACGATGAGCGCAGAGGAATCAGAGGAGAGCGGTTCGACGCCGGCAGAGGTCATCGAGCTCGTCGGCCGGACCGGAATGCACGGCGAGGCGATGCAGGTGAAGTGCCGGATCCGGGAGGGCGAAAACAAGGGACGCATCATCACCCGAAACGTCCTCGGCCCGGTCCGTGAGGGCGACATCCTCCAACTCCGGGAGACTGCTCGCGAGGCCGACACCATCGGGGGACAGTGATGCCCCGAACACGGACGTGTGACTACTGCGGCGGTGACATCGATCCGGGAACCGGGACGCTGTTCGTCCGGTCGAACGGGGCGTCGGTCTACTTCTGTTCGGCCAAGTGTGAGAAGAACGCGAACCTCGGGCGGGAAGCCCGAGACCTCGAGTGGACGGCGGCTGGACAGCGCGACGGCGACGTCGAGACGGTGGCGGATTCGACTTCGACAGCCGAGCCGGACGAGAGCCCCGCCCCCGACTTGGCTGCCGCCGAGGGAGACGACACCGACGGTCCTGCGGCTCCCGAGCCGGAGACGGACGTGGACGACGAGTCCGTGCGAGAGGACGACGAACCCGGACAGGAGTCCCCCACGGAGCCGGATTCTCAGGACCAGACCGACGCAGATGGAGTTCTCGAGGAGGCTCCCGTCGAACAGGACGCGGCCGAGTCGGCAGCAGACGATGCGCCGGACGATCCCGAGGCAACGACTGACGACACCGTCCCGGAATCTGACGAGCCTGTCGACACCGGCACTGCCGACGGCTCGGAGGACGGTGACACAGAGAGCAACGAGTCAGACGAGGAAGCTGAAGCGTGACTGACGACGAGCGGACTTTCGTCATGGTCAAGCCGGACGGCGTGCAGCGAGGGCTCGTCGGGGACATCGTCTCGCGACTCGAAGACCGGGGACTGAAACTGGTTGGCGCTAGGTTCCTTCGAATCGACGAGGACCTCGCCCACGAACACTACGCCGAGCACGAGGACAAGCCGTTTTTCACCGATCTCGTGGACTTCATCACGTCCGGCCCGGCCCTGGCAATGGTGTGGGAGGGCCAGGATGCCGTCCGACAGGTCCGACGCATGATGGGCGCAACTGATCCGGCTGAAGCCGATCCCGGAACGATCCGGGGAGATTTCGGACTCGATCTGGGTCGGAACGTCATTCACGGGTCCGACCACGAGGACCCGGGCGCAAACGAGCGGGAAATCGACTTGTTTTTCGATGCCGACGAACTCGTCGAGTGGGAGCGGATCGACGAATCCTGGCTGTACGAGTGAGCTCCCCGGTGGTCGCCTGAACTGGCTCGATAAGGTTTCAACGGACCCGAGTTTCGGATTGGAGCGCTCGCTGTCGGTGATACCTGCGCGTCGTGCCGCATTTGAGAGAGTCCGAACGGCGAATACGTGGGCGGCCTCAGTCGCCGGTGCCGGCCGCCGGTGCGCTTGTCTCGATGTCGCCGGCGTCGAGTTCGGCCTCGATCTCACGGGCAGCGTCAACCATGTTTGACATCTTCCCGTAGGCGACGTCGCGGGGGAGCAGCTTGAGGCCGCAATCCGGACTGACGGTCAGCCGGTCGGGCGGAACGACGTCAAGCCCGCGGCGAATGTTGGCCTTGATCTCGGCCACCGACTCGACCTCTCCGACGTGCGCGTCCACGACGCCCACGGCGAGGTCCTTCGTGAACGGTGGATCGGTAAAGACCTCGAGTTGCTCGTAATCGCCGTTGCACAACTCGACGTCGAATTCCTCGACCGGGAAATCGAGAATTTCGGGGTAGATCCGCGAGTAGTCGCCATAACAGACGTGAAGCCCGAGTCGGACGTCGTCGGGGATGTCGTCGGCGATTCGCTCGAGACATTGGCCGACGATCGCGTGGTCGTCTGGGGTGGTAGCGAGTGCCGGCTCGTCGATCTGGATGTACCGGGCTCCCGCGTCGACGAGGCTATTGATCTCCTCGTTGACGAGGTCGGCCAGTTCGTACGCGAGCGTCTCCTCGGAGTCGTACACCTCGTTGAACGACCAGTTCGCGAGGGTGTACGGACCGGTGATCGGAACCTTGACCGGGCGGGTCGCCACGCCGCTGGTGAACTCGTACTCTGAGACGAGCCATTCGTCGGTGTAGGCGACCTCGCTGACAACGCTTGGCTTGTCGAAGTAGTTGTGTCCCCAGACCTTGACCCGGCCATTGAACTCGTAGCCGTCGATCCGGTGGGCGAAGTACTCGACCATCTCGTTGCGGCGCATCTCCCCGTCGACGACGACATCAAGTCCAGCCCGTTCGTGTTCGGTGGTGATCAGTCTGGCCGCGTCGTCCGCGGCTTCGTCGAGATCGCCATCGTCGAAGTCGGCCTCGTCGTCGGTCCAGAGCTCGCGGGCCCGGTGGAGCCAGGTGGGCTTCGGGTACGATCCGACCACCGTCGTCAGAAGGAAGTGGTCGTGGGGATGGTTCGCTGGGCGGAATTGATTGCGCGTCATGCGGTCACCTCCGTGCGGCCGACCGCTCCAAGGGCATCTAATTTCGCCTCGAACTTGTTCACTGGGAGGTAGAACAGTTCGGTGTTGGTGGTGGCGTAGATGGTCCCGTAGTCGTGGTCTGGCGTCTGGTCCGTAAACCACTCGATGCGCTCGCGGATCGTCGACGGTGACTCAACGCGTGTGTTCTGGCCATCGACGACTCCCAACGCGACATCTGCCGTCGTCCCGTACTCCTGAACGTTTGTCACACAGGCCTCGGGAGCCGACACCAGATCGTATCCCAGCGCGTCGATGTCGGAGTCGAGGATGGTGGCGTGGACGTCGTCACGCAATGAGCCCCAGTAGGGCTGAACGACCACGTCCGCGTCGACCGACCCGGCGACGGTATCGATCGCGGCGCTGGCTCGTTCAGCGGCGCCAGTGTCGGGCGGCGACTCGACGAGTGAGGGCTCGAGGAGGACCAGCGTCTCGACGGATGGAAACGCACGGGCTTCGGCTGCCAAGAACGAGGCGATCGCATCGAGAAACGCCGGCTCGTCGCCGTAGTATTCGTCCGTGGCGAGGTCGGCCAGGGAGTACGGACCGGGCAACACGGCCTGGAGCCCGTCGTCGACACCCGCCGCCGCTGCATCGAGCTCGGCCGCCACGTCCCCGTCGGCGTCGAGTGCTCCCGTGACCGTCGGCTCCCGGTAGAAGTTGTTGTTGTCGTAGTATCGGACGATCCCTTTGGTCTCGACGGCGTCGTGCACCGCCAGTGGGTGGGCGAGCATGTCGTCCCACCGGAGTTGCCCCTCGACGATCCGGTCGAGACCAGCGGATTGCTGGCGCTCGATCACGTCAGTCCGTCCGCGGTCGTACACGGCCGTGATCTCTGCCCCCTCGTCACCGGCAATCAGGTCCTCTTTCTGGTGCCCTTTCAAGTCGGAGAGCTCGTCCTTCGCCCACTCAGGGAGTGGGAGCAGGCCCGGCGTGGTTGCAACGATCTGCGTCATTGATACGGCGTACGTAATGACGTACCATAATATTTCCTGTTCGGTTTAATGCTTGTCAGTTATTTCACACCGGTACTCGGTCGGAGGTGGAGTACCACCAGCCGTTCGTAGGGATGGGCCTCCGCAGCCACTTCCATCGTCGTCAGCCCGTTCGCGCGAGCGTGGTCTCGGACCGCGTCGATGCCGGTAAGTGACGAGGCGACCATGAACGCGTCACCAGTTGGTGTGAGGACGCGGCGGAGGTCCGCGACGAAGGGCTCGATGACGGCCCGGCCGGACTCGCCGCCGGACAGGGCACGTTCCATCCAGTCGTCCCACTCGCGGTCCGGCCGTGTCGGCAGGTACGGCGGATTGAAGACGACTGCCTCGAAGGCGCTGTCTCGAAACGGGTCGAGCATATTCGCGCGGACGACCGGGAGGCCGGATTGGGCGGCCTCACGACAGGCGACGGGGTTCACGTCCGAGCCGACGACCCGGGCACCGGTTTCCGCCGCGATCCGCTGGCCGACGTACCCCCCGCCGGTCCCGACGTCGAGAACCAGCTCGGACCCGTCCAGTACGGTGAGGACTGCGTCCGCCAGCAATCGCGAATCCTCGGCAGCTTGATAGACGCTCCGGGTATCACGGTTCTCTGCCAGTCGGGGCCGCCCCGTCCCGTCTCGATCGTCCGACACGTCAGTCCTCCCGTGGTGTGCCCTGGTGCCAGGCCAGCGTCGCGAGGGTCGCGAACTCGCTGGGAGCGAGGTCGCCCGGTCGTCGCTGGAGGACGTCGTCGTCGGCCGCGGTGACAACGGCGTCCGGCGTACCGAGACCGGAGATGTGGGCCGTGTTTCGAATGGCGTTTCGCACCGTTTTTCGACGCTGTGTGAAGACCGCGCGCAGGAACCGGAGGAAAAACGACTCGTCGGGTACCTCGTACTCGGGGTCGCGGGGCATCGTTCGGACCACCGCACTTTCGACAGCCGGCTGTGGGTCGAAGGCCTCCTTCGGGACGCGCTCGACAATTTCCACGGTTGCGTAGTGTGCGGTCGCGACCGAGAGACGGCCGTAGTTGGGACGTCCCGGCTCGGCCACCATCCGCTCGGCGAACTCAGCCTGAAACATCACCACCGCGGGACGCCCGGCGCGGAGGAGGCGAAAGGCGATTTCGCCAGAGATCCCGTACGGAAGGTTGGCGATGGCGACGGTGTAGTCAGGGAACTCGACCTCAAGCGCGTCACCGGCGACGATCTGGAGTCGGTCTACACCGATGGCCCGACCGAATTCGTCGCGGAGAAATGCCACAAGGTCGGGATCGCGCTCCACGGCTGTGACTCGGTCAGCGACGGCCAGTAACCGATCTGTGAGTGCCCCCGTTCCGGCCCCGATTTCGAGGATGTGCCCGGTGTCGGCACCGATTTCGGTCGCGTACCCGGCGAGCCTGTCGAGCACTCGATCGTCGACGAGGAAGTGCTGGTCCTTCCGTGGGTCGCCGCGGACACCTGCACGCCGTCTCAGCGCGTCGGGATCACGCCGGTCCTGCTGCCGTGGGCGATCGTCCGCCATCACGCCGAATCGGAGCGCGCGAAAATCCGGTACTTGAGCTCCGTCTCTCGCAATTCCTCCAGGAGCCGCTCGACGATAACGTCCTCGGCGTTGTGGAGCCCGCTCACGCGCTCTTCCAGATCGGCAAATGACTGGAACGGTCGTCGGTCCCGTTCGTCGAGAATGCTGTTTCTGAGCTTCTCGCCGATGCCGGGCAGCAGGTCTAACTGGTGAAGGCGGAGGGTGATGGGCTGAGCGTCGTTGTAGAAATCGACGAACCGTGACGCATCGGCAGCGACGAGATCTTCGATGACGTACTCGAGCTCCGATTGGGCACCGCTCGGAAGATCCCCGTACTCGATTCGGTTCGTTCGTTCGACGAATGTCGCGTTCCCGACGTCTATCTGGTCGCCAATGGACACGTCTCCGGAGTCGCTCACAATACCCTCGAAGAGCTGAAAGTGTTCGGTACCGAGCGCGTAGACGAGCGGATTTTTTTGGTACTGTGGGCGGTCGTCCTCAGTTCGTCCGTGGGGGAGGACATCCAGCACGACCGCCGGGACCCCATCCTGTTCGGGGGTCGGGCGCTCGTCCTCGCTCATGGCACTGACGTTGGGCGAGCGGCTACTTAAGGAAGTGGGTGGGGGACGGTTCGCGGCTAGCTGTATTGCTTGACGACGTTGAGGATCTCGTCGAGTTCATCGGCATCGAGTGTGAACCGTTCCTGGGCGTAGATCGAGCGGAGTTCGTCCCGATCCTGGGGCTTCAGATCGACGATCTTGTGCGCGGTCGCGTCGTCGACCTTCTCGAGCTTGAGGAGGTCGTCCACGAACTGGCGGGCTTCGTCTGGATCGAGCGACGCAAACCGGTTGACGTGTTCGATCGCCCGAGCCAGTTCGTAGCGCATTTCACGGTCTTCGTCGTCCGCCCGTTCGGCTTCGATGTCGGCGAGAATCGCCTTCGTCTCGGCGACCGTGAGATATTCTTCCGACAGCGTTTCCTTGAAAATCGTCATTCCTGTTTGGTCAGGTGGGCGGGGATGGCGATGATGGTCTTCTCGGTGCCGCCATCGGTGATCCGAACCAGGTAGGCATCGCCCTGCGTGCCTTCGACGACTCCGGTTCGCCCGTCGAATCGAGGATGATACCGCCCGTCGGGAATACTCGGGTCGATCGAAAGGTGGACGTGGTCGCCGACCTCGAACGACGACACCGCCCGCTGCGGTGGGGACGTACCCCGGTCCCGGGGATCGTTCTGGAGTTTGTGCCGGGTACCCCGGCGAGAGCCACTCGAGTTCGGCATTCGTGCGAACGGATTGACCGGTCGCACGTATAAAAGGTGCGTTCCGGCTTCTCCGTTTCCGTCCGGGGCGCGGCAGACGCGACAGTGACTGAGTACCCTACAGGCTGGCGGGCCGCCGACCGAGGGCGAACAGCCAGACGACGACGGCGACGGTCAGGACAGCACCCAACACGAATGGGGCCCAGAACGCGAGGACGTATATCCCGGTCATCAGCGGCGGACCCACGGTCCGCCCGAGGCTCCCGGCGCCCTGTGTCACCCCAAACGCACTCCCTTGGGTTTCCTCGCTGGCTGTCGTCGACACCATCGCCGCTGTTCCCACATTCAGCAGACTATTGCCGCCGGAGAGCACGGCGAGCACGATCAGGAGCGCCAGGAGTTCGGGGGTCACCCAGTGGAGACTCGGCAGTGCCGAACGGCCGATGACCGGCGCGAGCGGAATTGCGACCAGGGCCACGAGCAGGAGGACTGCGCCACCGATTGCCAGTGCGGCGTCCGAGAACCGTCGGCTGAGTGCTCGGACGACGACGCCCTGGTTGAGCACGCCGAGGGCGCCGACGTACGTCAAGAGCAACCCGGCCTGCGCCTCGGCGTAGCCGTAGATATCCGCCACAAACGGAATGAAGGCGACCTGGACGCCGGAAAACGCCAGCGAGACGAGGAGGAAGATGAGGACGAGCGGCCGGAGATCGGAATCAGCAAGGGCGTCGCGGAATTGGTCGACAATCCCCACTCGACGTGCTGGCCCTCTGGCGCGGTTTGGTTCCGGGAGAAAGAGCGCCGCGGCGACAAAGGCGAGGAGGCTGAGGCCGGCGGCGAGAAAACTCGGGAGCGAGTAGGCCGTCGTTGGCACGAATCCCGGGAGGACACCCGATGCTGCGGTGACGACGGGGTCGCTCGCGGCGATCGCCCCGAGTGCCGGACCGAAGACGAATCCGAGTCCAAAGGCCGCGCCCACGAGACCGAGCGCTCCGGCGCGGTCAGCTGGGGGCGTGATATCGGCGATGTACGCCTGGGCGGTTGCAATGTTGCCACCCATCGCGCCCGCGAGCATTCGCGACAGGAAGAGGGTGCCGAGCGCACCCACGAGACCGAAGTGGACGCCGATCTCGCCGCCGAATCCGAAGATGGTCCACGCAACGACACTGCCGAGCACCGAGATCATGAGGACTGGCCGGCGGCCTCGCTCGTCCGACAGGCGGCCGAGAAGCGGCGCGAACACAAACTGCGTCAGCGAGTACGACGCCGCGAGGAGTCCGATGAAGACGTCGCTGACCCCGAAGCTCCGGACGTAGAACGGCAGAATTGGGATAATCACGCCGAACCCCACCAGGTCGATAAAGACGATCGCGAGCACCGTCGCGAGCGACCGGCGGCGCGAGACGGCGGTGAGATCGGCGTCAGCCGTCGTTGCCGCCTCCGACGTCACCATGTGTGCCGAGGTGGACGCAGCTGACACTTCTGTATACCGGCTTCACACTGGCCACTCGCCGGACACACGGTGACCGCTGGCGGCCGGGAACGGGACGTTCTCACGTCGCCGGCCCAGCCGGCTGTCTGGTCGAGATCGGATCCGAAACCCGACCTATAAGGTCGTCTTCGGCGAGGTGTGGGAACATGTCGATGCCGACCTTCGCCGACATGCGACCCGAGCTCGGCCAGCCCGTCGCTGACATCGAGACGCCAGCCGTGATCGCAGACCTCGACGTACTCGAGCGCAACATCGAACGGTACCAGGCCCTGGCGGCCGAGCACGAGGTGACCGTTCGATCGCACACGAAAGCTCACAAGACGCCGGCCATCGCCCGCCGCCAGGCGGCTGCCTTCGACGGGGGTATCCTCTGTCAGAAGTTGAGCGAGGCGGAAGTCATGGCCCGCCACGGAATCGAGGACATCCTGCTCGTCTGTCCCGTGGTGAGCGAGCCGAAACTCGAGCGTCTCTGCTGGGTTGCCGACCACGTGGAACACTTCGCGACCGTGATCGACGGGCGTGCCAACGCCGAGCCACTCCAAGCAGCGGCCGCCAAACACGGGGTCACCATCAACACTGTCGTCGAAGTCGATGTCGGTCTCCGACGGATAGGCGTCGACCCCGGTGAGGACGCCGTCGACCTCGTCGAGTTCGTCGCAGCCCAATCACAGCTCGACTTCGACGGGCTCCTCGGCCACGACGGGCACGTCCCATACGTGGCCTCGACGGAGGCGGAGCGAACGGAAGGGTGCCGCGAGGTCGCTGCCGATCTGGAACGCACCGTCGAGGCACTGACCAACGCGGGGTTCAGTGTCGATCGAGTCATCAGCGGCGCCACGGCGACCGCCCACCTGATGGCCGACGAGTCGGTCGTCACCGAACTCGACCCGGGCCGGTACGTCATGAACGACGCCGCTCTCCTCGAACAACGGAACGACGTGACGGCCGCCGACTGTAGCGCTCGGTTCCTCACGACAGTTATCGCTCGACCGACGGCGAATCGGGCGATTGTCGACGCCGGTTCGAAGACGATCTCCTACATCGATTCGCCCGATCCGGTCCCCGTGGGACGAGACGACGTCCGATTCTTCCGGAAGTCCTCCGAACACGGGTTCGTGGACGTCAGCGAAGCGACCGATCCGGTATCCGTCGGCGACCGGCTGGAGTTCGTCGTGCCGAACCTCTGGGCAGTCATGAACCTCCACGATATCCTGCCCGGCGTGCGCGACGGTCGGGTCGAAGAAGTCTGGCGCGTCGAGGCCCGGGGCAAGGACACCTAACTGCCGAAGAGGGCCGAGAGGTACTCGTTGCGGAAGACGCCGTCCGGATCGAACTGGCGCCGGACGTCGTGGAAGTCGTCCCACCGGGGGTACAGCGATGCGAGCTCGGACGCCGTGAGCGTGTGATGCTTCCCCCAGTGCGGGCGGCCGCCGTGTGAGCGGAAGATCGCTTCGGCCTGCTCGAAAAAGTCGGCATACGGTTTTTCGTGGTACTTGTGGACGGCGATAAATACCGTGTCCCGATCGAAGGCCGGACTCAGCGGGATGTCGTCGCCGCGAACAAAGCGGTACTCGACGGGGAACGACACGTCGTCGCGAGACGTGACGAGGGACTGGATCTCCCGCATGGCCGCCGGCCCCGCTGACGCGGGGAGCCCGTATTCCATTTCGTTGAACCGGATTTCGCGGACCGTGGGAAACACCTCGTGGCTCGGACCGACCTGGACTTCCTCGACTGTCGCCCCGGGAAGGGCCGGTTCGTGAAGCTGGTTCGGCCGGTCGATTGTCTTGACCTCGGCGACGTCCTGGTCCGGCCACCAGAAGAACTCCGCGTGGCGATTGCTGGCGAGGAGTGCGTCCATGTGCTCCAGCGCGACGTCCAGGGACACCGACCGCTTCACCATCTTGAGATCGTACGCCGGCACGAGATCGAGCGTGAGCGACGAGAAGAGCCCCAGTGCCCCGAGGCACACCTGGGCGGCCTGGAACGGGTCTCCGTCGTCGGGAGCGACAGTCACCACGTCGCCGTCTGCCGTCACGACTCGGGCTTCGGCGATCTGGGTCGCCAGGATGCCGAACTCGCGTCCCGTCCCGTGCGTGCCGGTCACCATCGCCCCCGCCAGTCGCTGCTGGTCGATGTCACCGATGTTCGTCATTGCCAGGCCGTGGTCGGCCAGCGACGCGTTCATGGCCTCGAGCCGCGTGCCGGCGCGTACGGTGGCCCGCTCGGCCGCCGGATCGACTGTTGTCACGCCACGGAGCGCGTCCATCGAGACGAGGACGTTCGCGGTTTCGCCAAGTCGGGTGAACGAGTGGCCGGCGCCGACGGCCCGGATGGTATCCGCCGGTGCGTGACGGTCGACGATGTCGACGAGGTCGGCCTCCGTCTCGGGGACGTACCTCTCGGTTGGCGTCGTCGAGACGCTCCCCGACCAGTTCTCCCAGCGGGTATCCGGCATTAGCTGCGGGGACGGTGACGAGCCTGAAAACGGTTCGGACCGCTACAATCGGCCGACGCTCTCGACACTGACGGATTCGACGCCCTCGACGCCCGTAAAGGCGTCTTCGACGGCTTCAGTGCCACCTGCCTCGTCGGGCACGACAACCGTCGGGATGAGGGCCACGAGGCCAAAGGCGACGTCTTCGCGGGTGACCTCGGTGATCTCGGCGCCCTCTGGGAGCGCGCCCAGCAGCCTGTCTTCGAGACCGTCGAGATCGACGTCCGGGTCCTGCGGCATGACCTTGATGGCTGCGGCGACTTTTCCCATGGTTCAGGGTCCCGTGAATCCGCAGTCCGGGCACTCGTAGAGATTACTCTGTTTGCGACACGTTTCGCACCGGTGGATTCGGTACCCACACTCCGGGCAGGCGAAGGCAGCCGCGTTCGTCCCGGCGATGTTGATGCCACACGAGATACACTTCTGTGCCCGTTTTCCGTCCGTCTGGCTCATGGGGCGTCCTATCCGACGATCGGGTTTAACGGTTGGCAATTGGTCGGGATCCGGAGCCCGTCGCGACCCGGTCCGCCGGGATGACGGTCATGGCATAGACATCAGTCACTAGCACGTGACTGTCCGCCCGTCGTGCTTCGCCCCATCCAGTACGCCTCTGGATCTCACCGACACTCACGGGGGTTCCGCGACTGCGTCGCTCGCCGCTCGATCGACGGACGAACCATCACGCAAACACCCTCAGTGAGCCGGGTCGTCGGGGCCGGCGGGCCGTTCGACGATTTCGGGGTCGGGAAGAGCCGATCCGGCCGTCTCACCGTCCTCCCAGTCGTAGAAGCCCCGTCCTGTCTCGACGCCCATGTACCCACTGCCGACCAGTTCTTCGAGCATGGGCGGCGGCCGGAACCGCTCGCCCAACGCGTCTGCGACAGACTCGAGGACGTCGAGCCGCCGGTCGAGGCCGGCCCTGTCGGCCCGTTCGAGGGGTCCTATCGGGTGATCGAACCGGTCGGCGAACGCCGTATCGACGTCCGGGACGCTGGCTATCCCATCCGCGACGATCCGCATTGCTTCTACTTCCGTCGCGAGAGCCAGCCGTGTCGACGCAAATCCCGGTGTATCCCTGACGACGACCGGGACACAATCGAGGTATTCGGCGAACGATTCGACTCGCTCGACCGTCTCGCGAGAGGTCTGGTCGGCGACGACGATTTCGAGGACAGCTGCCGATTGTGGATCGAGAGCGTGCAGGCCGACGGCACGACCGGGCTGCCGGAGCCCCGCTGCCGCAGTTGTGATCGATTCATCGTCGATCGTCGCCGCGAGCAGTGCGTCGCGAGTGGCAAGCTCCTCGATCGCCGCAAAACGCTCCTGGAGGGCATCCGCGCCGGATACGTCCGTTTCGATGATCAGCTCGGCGTCGCTGACGGCCGCCTCGAGTCCAGTGGTGCCGTCGATCCGATCGAGAATCGCGCGCCGCTCGTCACTCGAGATTTCGCCCGCATCAACTGCGTCGGCCAGGCGGCGTTCGACGCGGTCAATCGCGTCCATCACGCGTGTCGCATCCCCATCGTGGAGGCTGACATCGCGACCGGCCCGGGCTGCAACCGCCGCGAGATCGCGCCCCTCCGGGCCCGCCCCCAGCACTGCAACGTCCATACGGTCTCTGGCGGGTTCCGCCCGGTTAAGGGTTTGCGGCATCGGACGCGGGCTCGATACCGACGCTTGGTGGCGGTAAGCGTCCGCAAACGCCGCTCCGGCACGGACTGCGGTCCGGTGATCCGGATTTTTATGCCTGGCTCACCACCACACAGGCATGACAGCTGACTTCGATGGCGCAGTCGTCCTCGTAACCGGTGTGGGCGGCGCCCTCGGCAGCGCCGTGGCGACACGATTCGACGAGGCGGGCGCCACCGTCTGTGGCCTCGACATTATGTCACCGGACCACGAGGACTTTCTGCTTGCCGAGACCGACCGTATCGACTTCTATCAGACCGACGCCACTGACGAAGACGACGTCACCACGACCGTCGAATCCCTCGTCGACACGCACGGTCGCCTCGACGTGGTGGCGAACATCGCTGGGACCTGGGCCGGCGGTGACCCCATCGACGACACGGACGTCGACACGTTCGAATTCGTCTTCGACGTGAATCTGAAAACGATGTTTCTGGTTTCGAAGCACGCGATTCCGCACCTCCGAGAGACGGAGGGGTCGATCGTCAGCGTCTCCGCCCGGGCATCGCTCGAGGGGGGCGAGGGGGACGGGCCTTACCGGGCCAGCAAAGCGGGTGTCCGACTCCTCACTGAAACAATCGCCGAGGAGAACCGCGGGACGGTTCGCGCGAACGCGATCATGCCGAGCGTCATCGACACACCGATGAACCGGGACATGATGCCGGATGCCGACGTCGAAACGTGGGTCGATCCGGCCGACATCGCCGACGTAATCCTGTTCTTGTGCTCCGACGCTGCAGACGTCATGAGTGGCGCCGCAGTGCCGGTCTACGGCGAAGCGTGACGGAACGTCGAAGGATCGAGAACTGTCCGGCACCGGGACAGATCGTGGCCGGCCATTCTGGTTGAGAACCCTTTTTAGGCCCGCCCCTCGTGAGTCCGCTAAATGACAGACGGAGTGTGGATGCCTTGACGATGGACGAGCGCATCGAGGAGCTGCAGGAGATGCGGGCGGAGGCGATGCTCGGAGGTGGCCAGGACCGCATCGACCGACAGCACGAGAAGGGCAAGCTCACCGCTCGCGAGCGACTCGAGTACTTTCTCGACGACGGGACGTTCACCGAATTCGATGCCTTCCGGACACACCGGTCGCGGGCCTTCGACATGGACGAGGAGTCCTACTTCGGCGACGGGGTCGTCACCGGGTATGGCGAGGTGAATGGCCGGACCGTCTTCGTGTTCGCTCACGATTTTACCGTCTTCGGCGGATCGCTCGGTGAAGTGTTCGCGCAGAAGGTAACGAAGGTCATGGACCGGGCGATGGAGACCGGGGCACCGATTGTCGGCCTAAACGACTCTGCCGGGGCCCGGATCCAGGAGGGCATCGATTCGCTGGCCGGCTACGCGGAGATCTTTCATCGCAATCAGCAAGCCAGCGGTGTCGTTCCGCAACTGTCTGCCGTCATGGGGCCGTGTGCGGGCGGTGCCGTGTACTCGCCGGCCATTACGGACTTCGTGCTGATGGTGCACGACACGAGCCACATGTTCATCACCGGGCCGGACGTTATCGAGACAGTCACCGGCGAGGAGGTCGGGTTCGACGAGTTGGGTGGGGCCGACACACACGCGACCGAGTCCGGTGTGGCCCAGCTGACCGCCGCCGACGAGGAAGCGGCCCTGGACGACCTTCGCCATCTCCTGTCGTATCTGCCACAGAACAACGTCGAGGATCCACCCAGAGTAACCCCCTGGGACGATCCGGACCGCCGCGACGAGGAGCTGGCTGAACTCGTCCCCGACGAGCCCGAAAAGCCCTACGACATGGTCGACGTAATCGAGCGGATCGTCGACGACGGGTCGCTCTTCGAGGTCGCCGAGGCGTACGCGCGGAACCTCGTCATTGGCTTTGCCAGACTGGACGGACACGCCGTCGGCATCGTCGCCAACCAGCCGCGGGTCAACGCCGGGACGCTCGACATCGATGCCTCGCTCAAGGGCGCTCGGTTCGTCCGTTTCTGTGACGCGTTCAACATTCCGATCTGTACCTTCGTCGACGTGCCCGGATTCATGCCCGGCACCGACCAGGAGCACCGGGGTATCATCAAGCACGGCGCCAAGCTCCTGTACGCGTTCTCCGAGGCAACGGTTCCACTCGCGACAGTCATCACCAGAAAGGCCTACGGCGGCGCCTACGACGTCATGGCGTCGAAACACATCGGCGCTGACGTCAACTACGCGTGGCCGACGGCGGAGATTGCTGTCATGGGCCCGGAGGGTGCCGTCAACGTCCTGTACCGGAACGAGCTTGCGGAGGCCGACGATCCGGAGGCACTCCGGGACGAACTCGTCGCCGAGTACCGGGAGGAGTTTGCCAACCCGTACACGGCAGCCGACAGAGGGTTCGTCGACGACGTGATCGAACCGCCGGACACTAGACCCCGCCTGATCGAGGACCTCGCAATGCTCCGGTCGAAACGGAAGTCCGGGCCAGACCGCAAACACGGAAACATTCCGCTCTGAGATGGCCATCGACCACTCGGTAGACGGGGTGTCGCTCGGGAGCGCCAATCCGGCCGAGGCGGCCGCCGTCGCGGTGGCGATCGAACAGCATCTCCAGGCCGAACGGCAGGCAGCTGCGACCGACGGAACCGGGCCGGACCGACCTGGTCGGGCCTGGGGGTTCGCCGGACGCATCCGTCCTGCCTCGTCCGACATCGTCAGATTCCCGCCGGGGACGCCCGACGATGCGTGGACTGCAGCTGGGCGCGTCGATCGCCTGTAGCAGTCGATCCCGCATAGTTTATTTGGGCACTGTCGGAACAGGGGGTATGGTCGAGAAGGTTCTCGTCGCCAATCGAGGCGAGATCGCCGTCAGGGTGATGCGGGCCTGCGAAGAGTTGGACATCGAGACTGTCGCGGTCTACTCGGAGGCGGACAAACATGCCGGACACGTTCGCTATGCCGACGAAGCCTACAACGTGGGTCCGGCACGAGCGGCCGACTCCTACCTAGACCACGACGCGATCATCGACGCGGCCCAACGGGCGGAGGCTGACGCCATCCACCCGGGCTACGGGTTTCTCGCGGAGAACGCCGAGTTCGCGGCCGCTGTCGAGGCCACTGAGGGGCTCACCTGGGTGGGCCCGTCGAGTAACGCGATGGAGCGTCTCGGAGAGAAGACGAAAGCCAGACAGATCATGTCGGGGGCCGACGTCCCGATCGTTCCCGGCACGACCGAGCCGGTCGACTCGGCCGACGCCGTCGTCGAATTCGGCGAGGAGCACGGCTTCCCGGTCGCGATCAAGGCGGAGGGTGGCGGCGGTGGCCGTGGCATGAAGGTCGTTGACTCTGCCGACGAGGCCGACTCGCAATTCGAGAGTGCCAAACGCGAGGGAGAGGCCTACTTCGACAACGATTCGGTCTATGTCGAACGCTACCTCGAGAGCCCACGGCACGTGGAAGTCCAGATCATCGCCGACGAACACGGCAACGTCCGACACCTCGGGGAGCGGGACTGTTCTCTCCAGCGCCGACACCAGAAAGTGATCGAAGAGGGACCGAGCCCGGCCTTGTCGGATGAACTCCGGGACGAGATTGGCGAGGCGGCCCGCCGGGGCGTCCGAGAGGCCGACTACACGAACGCCGGCACGGTCGAGTTCCTCGTCGAGGACGCCGATCGCGACCCCGGCGAAGTGCTCGGATCCGACGCCGACTACTACTTCCTCGAGGTGAACACACGCATCCAGGTCGAACACTGCGTCACCGAGGAGATCACCGGAATCGACATCGTAAAGTGGCAGCTCCGGATCGCCGCGGGCGAGGCACTCGATTTCGAGCAGTCGGATGTCGACATCGATGGACACGCAATCGAGTTCCGGATCAACGCCGAGAACGCCGCCGATGACTTCGCTCCGGCGACCGGCGGATCGCTGGAAACCTACGACCCACCAGGCGGGGTCGGCGTCCGGCTTGACGATGCCCTCCGGCAGGGTGACGAGCTCGTCACGGACTACGATTCACTGGTCGCGAAGCTCATCGTGTGGGGTGCCGACCGGCATGAGGCGATCGCCCGGAGTCAGCGAGCCCTCGCGGAATACGATCTGGAGGGGATCGTGACGATCATTCCGTTCCATCGCCTGATGCTCGACGACGAGACGTTCGTTGAGGGCATGCACACGACGACCTACCTCGACGAGACGGTCGACCAGGATCGCCTCGACGCCGCACAGGAGCGCTGGGGTACCGAGACGGCCGAGCCCGACGACACGGACGTCACCGAACGGCAGTTTACGGTCGAGGTCGACGGCAAGCGATTCGAGGTCGAACTCGAAGAGCGTGGTGGGCCTGCGGTTTCAGCTGCCACTGGCGCGACGCGTCCGGCTGGTGACGTCCAGCGCGCCCCGGAGCGGACGGAGCGGGGCGGCAGTGGCGGTGACGATGCGGCCGGTCGGGCCGCTGAAGGGGAAGTCGTGACCGCCGAAATGCAGGGGACGATCCTCGATATCGAGGTGTCGGAGGGCGACGATGTCGCCCCCGGTGACGTACTGCTGGTGCTCGAAGCCATGAAGATGGAAAACGACATCGTCTCGGAGTACGCAGGCACGGTCTCCGAAATCGCTGTCTCGGAGGGCGACTCCGTGGATATGGGCGACACGCTGGTCTTGATCGACTGACCACCGCGCCAGTGTCCACCACCCACGAACGTTTCCCCGCGTTTATGCGGGGCGACAGCTAGAACTCTCGCATGCAGGAGACGCGGGCGGCGATTCTGTCGGCCATCGCCGCGGGACCGGTGTCCGGACCGTCGCTGGCGGAGCGCCTCGACGTCTCTCGAACGGCCATTTGGAAGCACATCGAATCACTCAGAGACACCGGCTTCGAGATCGAATCAAGCGATCAGGGGTACGAACTCACGTCGGTGCCCGAGTTTGGCGCCGACGCGATCGAATTCGGGCTGGAAGCCCCGTTCGAGATCGAGTGCCACGACGCCATCGAAAGCACGAACGCTCGCGCCCGCACCCTGGCAGCCGATGGCGCCGCGGACCGCGTTGTGATCGCCGACCGACAGACGGGGGGCCGGGGTCGACTGGACCGGGAGTGGCAGTCGCCGAGTGGAGGCGTGTGGCTGTCGATCATCTCCAGGCCGGCCGTTCCGCCGAGTCGCACGCCGTTGTACACCCTCGCTGGAGCCGTCGCCACCGCACAGGCGGCCCGGGAGGCTGGCGTTGCGGCCGACATCAAGTGGCCAAACGACGTCCTCGTCGACGAGCGGAAGCTCGCCGGGATCCTCACCGAGATGGAGGGCGAGGCGGACCGAGTATCCTGGCTCGTCGTGGGCATCGGCGTCAACGCCAACGTCGATCCAGCTGCCCTCCCGGCCGGTGTCGCCGCGACGAGCCTCCGATCCGAGCGCGGCGAGGACGTGAATCGACGCCGATTCATTCAACGTCTCCTCGAGCGGTTCCACGAGCTTCGTGCGGACCCGGACAGCATCCTGTCTGCGTGGCGGAAGCTTTCGATCACGCTGGGTCAGACCGTCCGGGTAGAGACGCCGACCGACACCGTCGAAGGGGTGGCAGTCGACGTGGTTGATGCGGGCGCGCTGGTTCTCGACACGGGAGACGACGAAGTTGTCGTAACGGCCGGGGACTGCGAGCACCTCCGTGCTGCCGACGGCTAGTCGGGCGGCGCGTCACGGTTCTCGCCGACGCTCACCCGAACCGTCATGACCGGGACACGCGACCGTCTGACGACGCGTTCGGCGACGCTGCCGAGGAGCAATCGGTCCACACCGGACCGGCCGTGCGTTCCCATCACGATGAGGTCACTGTCCGCTGCCGTGGCGTACTCGACGATCTCTCGGGCCGGCGATCCCTCGAGAGTCACTCGCTCGAGCGGGACGGCCTCGGACACGCGCCGTTCGACCTCGTCGAGTGCGGCCGTCCCCTCGGCCCGCAAGCCTTCGCTCACCCCGTCCATGGTCGTCTCGAGCGGGAGATTGGAGAGGGACGCCGTATTCACCACGTACACGGCGTGGATCGTGGCGTCGTGAACATCTGCCAACTCGATGGCGTGGTCGATGACGCGCGCCATCCCTGCTGACCCATCCGTTGGCAGGAGGAGATCATCGTACATGTCAACACGTACCACACGCTTGCACTTATGTTCCCCCCACGGACGGCTCAGTCCGACCCGTAGTACGTGTCGACGACGTCGTGGATCCCAGCCCGTCTCACGACCGCCCGAACCGGGTTGCGAGCGCCCGCAAGGTTGTCAGAGTCTCCGTCGAGAACGAGGAGCCGCGCCTCACGACCGACCTCGATCGTCCCGGCGTCTGTCTCCGCGATCGCAGCCCCGTGGGTGGTGGCCATCGCGAGGACCTCTCGGGACGTGGCGTCGGTCAGCTTTGCCACGAACTCCATCTCGCGGAACATGTCTGGGGCGTTGAGCATGACGTTGTCCGTCCCGAGAGCGACCGACGTGGCGTCCAGCAGGTCACGGATCGGCGGCAATCCGACTCCGGTTACAAGATTCGATCGGGGGCACACGACGACCGGCGTGTCGGTGGCTGCGATCCGCTGGAGATGGCGGTCAGTGGGATGAACCACGTGGACGAGAAAGTCCGGTTCGAGGTCGAGCGCGGGATCGAGATCACTGCTGTTTGCCTCGCCCGCGTGGATGCCGAAGCGTTTGTCCGCCCGTCGAGTTGCCGCTCGCTCGGTTTCGAAGTCGGCGTCGTTTGCCCCACTCGCTCCGAACCCGTCACCGATCTCCATGGCCTCGATCGATTCACGACCGAGGGCCCGCACTGTCAGCGGCGCGTCGGCAGCGGCTCGTTGCAGCGTCCGGACGCCCTCGACCCCGCCCTCACGGAAGTCCAGACACGCCGTCGTGCCGCCGGCAGCCATAAACGAGAGTGTTCGACGGATGGCCGTGACCATCTCAGTCGGGGACGCGTCGGCCAGGAGCCGGTGTTTGAGTCCATCGGGGGGTGCGACGAGGGCCTCGAGGTCGAGCCCTTCGCCGGCCTCCTTTGCGATGGCGTCCCCGAGATGCGTATGGGCGTTGACAAACGCGGGGAGGACGATGTCGTCGCTGCCGACGCGCGCCTCCTCGATCGCCGTGATCGTCCCGTCGTCGACGACGACACGACCCTCGACCGGTTCGAACGTCGGCCCGCGGAGCACCGTGCCCTCGACAATCACGGTGTGTCCCCCTCGAAGTCCTCGAGGGTTGCATTGATGCCGGGTCGGACGTCTCGAACGAGAGCGCCCGAGAGGTCCAGTTCGAGGACACGGATGGCGGCGTCGCCGACGCGCTCGCGTTCCGCTGCTGGCGCGTAGACGCCGAGGCGCCACTGGTCACGCTGGGCGGCCCGCAGAGCGCTCACCAGTGCGGACTGCTCGCTCAGCCGTCGAACCGTCCCGTTGACGAGAACACGGGACGTCGACTCGGTCATCGATGGCTCTGCGGGCACGTCCAGAATGACGTCCTGGGGCCGCAGGCCTGCCTCCGACGCGATGGCACGCTCGTTCGCTCTGATTTCCTCGTGGTCAGCTGTCAACATCGATTCCGGCAGGGCATCCATCTCTGCCCAGACTGCGCGTTTGTAGAGGCGTCGCTCGTCGAGGCGCGCCGCGTATTCGGCTGTCGCCTCGCATTCCCGAATCGCGACACGGAGGTCGTGGTCGTCCATCCGGCGGACGTCGCTCGCGTCGGAGTCGGTCTCCTCGAGGAGGCGTTCGGTCGCCCGTCGGAGCATCGACTTGGCAATGCGGGCGACGTGGTGGCGGTAGACGGTCGGGTTCATGAGTGCCCGAGCCAGGAGGAGGCTCTCTGCCGTCTGGACGTTGCCTTCGGCGAGGACGAGTTCGCCGTCGACGAATCGAAGTTGCCTGATCAGTCGCTCGTGATCGATAGTGCCGTAAGGGACACCGGTGTG
>CAYLJD010000027.1:1470-29474 GCA_964383875.1 uncultured Halobacteriales archaeon | reverse complement strand
CGCGTCTCCCTGACGGACCGCTGTAACTTCGATTGCGTCTACTGCCACAACGAGGGCCTGGGGGACACGCGGGGGCCGATGGAGCCACAGGACGACGAGATGTCGGCCGACGAGGTGGTCCGACTCCTGGAGGTCGTCCGCAAATTCGGCGTCGACACGGTCAAATTCACGGGTGGGGAGCCAATGCTCCGTGACGACCTCGCGGAGATCGTGCGGCGCGTCCCCGACGGGATGACCGCCTCGATGACCACCAACGGGAGCTTCCTCCCCGGTCGGGCCGAGGGCCTAGCCGAAGCCGGACTCGAGCGGGTCAACATCTCCCAAGACGCCCTCGACAGGGAGCACTTCGCCGAGTTGACCAAGAGCGGTGCCTACGACCGGGTCCTCGAGGGCGTCGAGGCGGCGGTTGCCGCCGGGCTCACGCCGGTCAAACTGAACATGGTCGTCTTCGAACCCACGGCCGGCTACGTCCCCGAGATGGTCGAACACGTCGCCGAACACGAGGGGTTGCGCCTCCAGCTCATCGAGTACATGCCGGAGATCGCCGGCCACCCCGAGTGGACGATCGACATCGAGCGCGTCCACGACTGGCTCGACGACCAAGCAGACCGGGTCGAGCGCCGTGACATGCACGCCCGGACCCGGTACTTCGTCGACGGCGGCATGGTCGAGATCGTCGATCCCGTCGAGAACCCGACCTTCTGTGCGAACTGCCACCGGGTCCGCGTGACCCACGACGGCAAATTCAAGGGCTGTCTCAATCGCCACGACGACCTCCGATCGATGGGGGAAATGACCCGCGACGAGATCAGGGCGGCGTTCCGAGAAACCGTCCACAACCGGGTGCCCTACTACGGCGAGTACATGGTCAGGAACGAGGACGGCGAGTGGGTGCCTAACCCGACCTACCGCGAGTCGCCCACGGCGGTGCCCGGCGGAGACGACTAGGCGCATGGGTCACCAGGACGCCGACGGTCACGGACACCATGCGAACGACGCCGAGGTGCTGGGCATCGGCGTACTGACGATCTCTTCGAGCCGGTCGCTGGACGACGATCCGAGTGGCGACGCGATCGTCGCGGCCGTCGAGGGTGACGGCCACGCCGTCGTCGCCCGCGATCTCGTTCCCGACGACAGGCAGACCATCCGCGACCGTGTCGCCGCCTTCGTTGACAACTCGAAGATCGACGTGGTAATCACCACGGGCGGGACTGGCGTGGCGCCCACTGACGTGACGATCGATGCCCTTCAGCCGCTGTTCGACCGCCAGCTGTCGGGGTTCGGCGAACGATTCCGGGCCCGATCGGCGGACGAGGTCGGTCCTCGGTCGATGCTCTCTGACGCATCCGCCGGAATCGCCCGCGGCGTCCCGGTCTTCTGTCTTCCCGGAAGCACGAACGCCGTGGAGCTGGGCGTTGGGGAACTGATCCTGCCGACCGTCGGCCACGTCGTCGGGCTCGTGGACGAAGGCGGGGACAGACAGCCCGGCGACGACTTGACGCACGTTGACGACGGGGAGGCCGGAATGGTGGACGTCGGATCGAAACCCGACAGCCGGCGTCGGGCAGTCGCTCGTGGCCGGCTGCAGGTCCAGCCCTCGACCGTCGAGGCGATACGCGCCGACGAACTGGCGAAGGGCGACGTCCTCGCGACAGTTCGGATCGGCGCCGTCGACGCTGTCAAGCACACCTGGGAAACAATCCCACTGTGCCACCAGATCCCGGTAACCAACGTCGACACGGACATCGAACTCCGTGACTCGGCCGTCGAACTCACCGTCGCGGTCGAGACGGTCGGCCAGACGGGGTGCGAGATGGAGGCTCTTCAGGGAGTAACGACCGGGCTGGGCGTCGCATGGGACATGGTCAAGGCGGCTGAGAAAGACGAAACCGGCAACTACCCCGACACGCGGATCGAGGACGTCCGCATACTCGAGAAAACCAAACGCGTATGAGAGCGATTCAGATCCTACGGACGGACGACGGTTCGAGTACGGAGTTGCTGGGCGCACTCGTCGCCCAGTTGGCCGACCGTGGACAGGTCGGTACCGTGACGGACCAGCCGCAGGGAACCGGCTCCGGTGAGACGGCCGTCGGTCTCGAAACGGCCCGCTCGGCGGGCGCCACCGCGGTGTACGCAGTCGGACCGGAGCGGTGGAACGGAACTGGGGAGGGACTTTCGATACGCGACGCCCTCGACCAGCTGGCGCCCGTCTGTGACTACGGTATCGTGCACGCCCACGCATCGACCCGCCTGCCAACCGTGACTGTCGACGACCGGACGAATGAAGATGGCCAGGTCCTGTCGGCCGCGGACTCGTGGGCGGAGTTCGATGTCCGCAACCTCGTCGAGCGAATCGAGGGGGTCGACCATTACGAAACGCTTGAGTCGCTCGTATCGGCCGTCAAACAGTCAGCCGACGAGGAGTTGGCCGGAGCCATCGCGACGTTCACGGGACGCGTCCGGGCAAAGGACGGCCCAGACGACGAGTCGACGGAGTACCTCGAGTTCGAGCGCTACGACGAGCCGGCCGCCGAGCGAATGGCGGCGATCGCGGCAGATCTGGAGGGGCGCGACGGCGTCTACGACGTCCGACTGTTCCACAAGACCGGGGTTGTCGAGGCCGGCGAGGATATCGTTCACGTCGTGGTGCTCGCCGGACACCGCGCCGAAGCCTTCACGGCCGTCCAGGACGGGATCAACCGCCTGAAGGCCGAGGTTCCCCTATTCAAGAAGGAAATCACGGAAACCGAGGTGTTCTGGGCACACGAGCGAGACGACCGCTGACGGACCGTCGACGGAGTCGGTCCGAGACGCGTCGCGCTGGTGGGTTCACGTACTGTGTCCAAATCCTGGAAAGCGGGGCAGAGAACGCCCTGACCCCCAGACTGTCCGGGTCGTCGCTGGTCGGGCCCCCCAATTGACGGTGATGCGGGTCGAATGACGGGCTACCATGCTCGAACTGTACCAGTCGGAGGGGTGCCCGCACTCGGGGAAAGTCCGTGAACAGTTGAGTCAGCTCGGCGTCTCGTACGTGATCCACAATCCCCGCCTCCCGGGTGGCGCCGGCGGAGATATCACCAACCAGCAGACCCACGACGAACTGCTGGCCATCGGTGGCGACGACCAGATCCCGTTTCTCGTCGATCACGGGCGCGGCGAGACGATCTACGAGAGTGACGACATCGTCGAGTACGTCGAGCGCCACTACAGCTGAAGACCGATGCGCGTGAGTGTCATTGGCGGATCGCAATGCACGCCGGCGACGGCAGAGACGGCAGCGGCCGTCGGTCGCCAGCTCGCCGAACGGGAGCACGAACTCGTCTGTGGTGGCTTAGGAGGCGTCATGGCGGCGGCGTGCCGGGGTGCATCGAGTGTCGGTGGCCAAACTATCGGCATCCTCCCCGGCGAGTCGCGGACGGCTGCAAACGCACACGTCGACACCGCGATCGCGACGGGGCTCGGTGACGCGCGAAACATGCTGGTGGTCCTCAACGGCGACGCCGTGATCGCCATCGACGGCGCCGCCGGCACGCTCTCGGAGCTCGGTCACGCGCTGAATGCGGGTCGACCGGTTGCCGGGCTCGGAACCCACCGGATCGAGACGATCGACGGAATCACACACGTCGACACGCCGGGCGCGGCCGTCGAACACGTCGAACGTGCGGTCCGTGGTGGGTAACCGACCAGACGCCAATTTTGCCTACGTATGCACTAATCTACGCGAGCCAGTCAGTAAAGCAGCCGTCGATCAGACTGTCCCGCTGGCGGTCGACGTACGCCGCCTGCATCTCCCAGATGGCTTCGGCGAGGGGTGTTCCCTCGTCGACCGCGGCAGCGACACGGTCGTGTTTCCACCGGGCGGGCGTGGTTTCGGCGTCGAGACGGGTTGCAATCGGCGCAACGTATCGTTCGGCCGCCTCGGCCGTGAGGCCGGCAAATTCGAGGCCGTCCCGGGCGAACGCCAAGAGGTCGTCGCCGATAACGGCCATTTTCGTCGTTTCGACCCCGTCGGCGGTGATCCACTCGATGTCGGCCCGAATGCCGTCGTGGGCAGCCGCGTAAAAGTTCTCGCGAGCCGTCTCCCAGTCCAAGCCGGCGATCGGGTGCTCCTGGCGCCACAGACTCTCCATCAGTCCGGCAAAGACAGCCTGAAACGCGACGGCGTCCCGAACAGTCGGCTGGCCCGGCAGCGGTCGGAACTCGATCCGAGCGTTCGCGGCCGATCTCGTGGCTCCGTCGAAGACTGGCCGGACCCAGCGCCAGTAACTGCCGTGCTTGTGCCGAAAGTGGGCGAACTGGTCGTCGAAGCGGTGTCCGGTCTCGATGTCCATCGGCACGATACAGTCGTCTGCAGCGATGTCGTCGATTGCCGCGTCCACCGTCTCGAAATCTGGCGGGAAGCGAACCTTTCCGGATGTCCCATCTGTCGGGTTGAGGACCGACTCGAAGACGTCGATCCGGTGCTCCATGTGCGCTTCCGCCAGGATTTGGTCGGCCGGGACGTCATCGTAGAGGTCGGGTGGAAACAAGGGTGAGTTCACGCCGAGCGCTAACAGCGGTGCCGCGATCCGGAGCGCGTACTTGAAGTACGCGGGCAAGTCGGGCGCGTGGGGGACCTGGTAGTGAGGCTGGATCGAGGTGGTGAGGCTCTCCGGCATCACCGTGTCCGTCGCGAGGGTGACGTTGGGTGCTTCGATCCGGAGGCCCGACGGGTAGGAAGTGTTCGCCATCGCGTGATACCGGACCGAATCGCTCATGTTCGTCGCAATTCGGATGCCGTCCTCTTCGACGCTGTCGGCCAAGTAATCGCTAGCCGTCCGGCCGGTCGGGGGGACCGTCCAGAGGCCATCTGCGACCAGCCGAATGTCCTCAGCAGCGGTCTTCTCGAGGGCCGCCTCGAGGTTTGCCCGGAGTTCGGCGGCCTGGGCAACCAGCCCGTAGGACGACAGCGGTTGCGGACTCGTTTGCATCTCCGCGTTGTGCAGACCCAGCTCCTTCTCGAAGCCGATCAGCTCCAGCAGTTGGCGGGGTACGCGCCGGAGGGCGCCGGTCCTGTCGTCGACGGCGTAGAGTTCCAGTTCCAGGCCAACAATCGCTTGCGCATTGTCGAACGTCCCATCCCTGACCTCGTCTTTGAGGGCCGCAGCCTCTGCCCGTGCACGGTCGGCGAATCGATCGGCGTCAACGGCGAGCGCCTCGCCAACGTTCTCGGCGAGCGCTGAGGCAGACATGCACCCCGTCTAGCCCGTCGAGCCGCTTGAAAGTCGCGACACGGTCACAGTCGCTCCCCGCGTCGGCCGGCGTGGGACTCAGGGCGTTGGCGGCAGCACAGTGACCGGCCGATCGGCCGTCTGGAGGACGGCACGAACCGTGGACCCTGGCGGCTCGACGGCCGTAGCGGGGTCGCCCCGGGTCGCGCCGATGACGATCTCATTGACGTCCCGCTCGGCACTGACGTCGAGGATTGCAGCGGCCGGTTCGGCCTCGCGGACGAGTGTCTCGATCGACGGGTCGATCAGCCGCGTCCGGGCAACGTTGAGTGCGTCCCCGCCGTCGCGCGCAGCGACGCCGGGCTCTCGCACCGTCAGCACGACGACAGTGTCGTCCGGCCCGAGCCGCGGATCCAGATAGTCACAGGCGGCCGCCGTTGTATGCACGGACGCCGTCGCGAGGAGAACCGTCGTCATCGGCCGGAGCCAGGACTGGCGCGGAGATACGCGTTGTGCCCGCGGCGGACCGACACCTTGAGGGGGAATCCATACGCAGGGAATCTGTGCGTGTGGAGAACTCCTTCATCGGGGCCGAGACCGTGGGGCCGGAGACCGAACAGTCGCTCTGGCACGCCGGCGTCACGCACTGGGACGAGTTCTCCGGCGACATCGTCGGCCCCACCCAGGCCGACCGGATCGAAGCGTTCATCGAACAGGGGCGGTCGGCACTGGCTGCCGACGACGCCGGCTTCTTCGAGCGGTCGTTCCCATCGGGCCAGCGCTGGCGGTTCTGGCGCTCGTTCCGGGATCGCGCCTGTGCGTTCGACATCGAAACCACCGGGCTCGAACCATCACGGAGTGTCGTCACGACCGTCACGGTCCATCAAGGTGGTGAGACCGAGACACTCGTCCGCGGCGACGACCTCACCGCTGAGGCCCTCGCTGCGGCGTTCCGCGATGCGCCACTCCTCGTCTCGTTCAACGGCAAGCGCTTCGACGTCCCGTTTCTCGAGCACCACTTCGACGTCGACCTCGACCGGCCACACATCGACTGCTTGTACACCGCCCGCAAGTTGGGACTCTCGGGTGGTCTCAGTGCAGTAGAGCGGTCCCTCGAGATCGACCGGGAACTCCCCGACGTCGACGGCCGTGAGGCAGTCCGGCTGTGGCACGCCCACGAAGCCGGACAGGACGGCGCGCTCGAGCGACTCGTCGCCTACAACCGTGAGGATGCCGAGAACTTGGTATCGCTCATGGATCGCGCCGTCGAGCGCCTGACCCCGCCAGCTGTCGAAGGGACTTGAATATGAGGAGAGGGCCAGCGTCGCCGACGGATGGGAGATGAGCCGACACGCGGGACGTACAGCCTGATCGTCGAAGTTCGGACAGCGGCGACGACGGTCGTCGGCGCCCTCGGCGAACTGACGTTCCGGCCCGGCTGGTACGCGTACACCGGGAGCGCACTCGGGGCCGGCGGATTCGCCCGGATCGACCGCCACCGGGCCGTCGCCCGCGGCGTGCGCGACACCCGACACTGGCACATCGACTACCTGCTCGGGCTCGAACCGGCCGCGGTCGATACGTCGGTCCGCACGGCGGACGTCGATGGCGAGTGCGCCGTGGCGGCCGCGACAGATCTGGAGCCGATTTCGGGTTTCGGCGCGAGCGACTGTGGCTGTCCGACGCACCTGCACTACGCTCCACAGCGTGACGCGTTGGCCGGCGAGGTCGAGGGCGCTCACCGCAGGCTCCGTTCACGGCGTTCGCAGTCATGAGTCGGATGAGGAACCCATAGGTAGCTCCACGGCAAACGGCCGGGTGTGAGCGATCCGAACGACCCGGCGGCGGAGACGGTCACCCTCGGTGTACCCGAGATGGACTGTCCATCCTGTGCCGAGAAGGTCGAGCGGAGCGTCCGCACGCTCGATGGCATCACGACCGTCTCCGCTCGACCGACGACCGGGCGACTCGCGGTGACGTTCGACCCGGCGCTGACCGATCGGGCGGCCCTGGCGAAACGGGTGCGTGCGGCCGGCTACCGCGTCGTCGGTGAGTCCGACGACACGAACGGACCTGGGGAAATCGCCTCGTCGGGGGCTCTCTGGACAAGTCCCGAGGCACTCCGGATCTGGACCGGCGGCGTGTTCGTGCTCGTCGGACTGGCACTCGCCTTCCTCTTCACGTCCCTGAATCCGGTGGTCGGGACCATCCTGACGACCGGGATCACTGTCGCCGACATCGCATTGCTGGCCGCGATCGGCCTCGCCGGCCTGCCAGTGGTGCGGAACGGCTACTACTCCGCCCGGAACCTGAACCTGGACATCGATCTGCTGATGGGCTCTGCCATTCTCGGCGCGATGGCCATCGGCCTGTTCGAGGAGGCCGCGACACTCGCCGTCCTGTTTTCTATCGCGGAGTTGCTCGAACAGTACGCGATGGAGCGGGCGCGCGACTCGCTCCGGGAACTGACCGATTTGTCCCCGGACGAGGCGACCGTGAGACGGGACGGCGCCGAGGTGACCGTCCCGGTCGACGACGTCGCCGTCGGCGATGTCGTCGTCGTTCGCCCGGGCGATCGGATTCCCGTCGACGGCGAGGTGATCGAGGGGACGAGTGCCGTGGACGAGGCACCGGTGACCGGCGAGAGTGTGCCCGTCGACAAGTCGGCAGGTGCCGAGGTCTTCGCCGGGACAATCGTCGAAGGGGGCTACCTCGAAATCCGTGCGACGGCCACCGCGGCGGAGTCGACCATCGCGCAGGTCATCCAACTCGTCGAAGACGCCGAGGCCAACCGAACCCGCCGCGAGCAGTTCGTCGAGCGGTTCGCGGACGTCTACACGCCGGTCGTCGTGAGTCTCGCGCTCCTGACCATGGCGGTTCCGCCAGTCGTGCTCGGGCTGGACTGGCAGACGTGGTTCGTCCGCGGGTTGACGCTGCTCGTCATCTCCTGTCCCTGCGCGTTCGTCATCAGTACCCCCGTCTCGGTGGTGTCGGCGATCACCAGCGCAGCGAAGACAGGCGTCCTCATCAAGGGCGGCAACCACCTCGAAGCGATGGGGAGCGTCGACGCGATCGCACTCGACAAGACCGGGACCCTCACGACCGGCGACCTGACGGTGACGGACGTCGAGCCCTTCGACGGCCGGAGTCGCGAGGCCGTGCTCGGGCTCGCCGCGGGACTCGAACAACGGAGCGAGCATCCCATCGCCACGGCGGTCCTCGACCACGCGTCGAAAACCGGTGTCGACCCGGCGACGGTCGAAGGCTTCGAGGCACTCCCCGGCAAAGGGGTGCGAGCTACCGTCGATGGAGAGACGTATTATGCCGGGAATCCGGGGCTGTTCGCGGAGGTGGGCGAGGTCGCGACCAACGGTGGAGCGGAGCAGGTTCGCGCGCCGCCCGAACCCGGTGAGCGAATCGAGGAACTCCAGTCGGCCGGCAAGACCGTCGTGCTCGTGGGGACGGCGACGGAACTCGTCGGCGCTGTGGCCCTCGCGGACGACGTGCGGGACGGTGCCGCCCGGGCCGTCGAACGGCTCCAGGCCGCCGGGCTCCGCGTGGTTATGCTGACCGGCGACAACGAACGCACGGCCGCGGCCGTCGCGTCGTCGGTTGGCATCACGGATTACCGCGCCGAGCTGCTCCCCGCGGAGAAAGTCACTGCTGTGGAGGCGATCGAAGCAGAGACCGGGAGCGTCGCCATGGTGGGCGACGGCGTCAACGACGCGCCGGCCCTCGCGGCGGCCACCGTTGGCGTCGCCATGGGGGCCGCCGGCACCGACACCGCCATCGAGACGGCCGACATCGCCCTCCTCGGCGACGATCTGTCGACGCTCCCGTACCTGTATTCGTTGTCTCACAAAGCAAACACCGTGATCCGCGAGAACGTCTGGTCGAGTCTGGGTGTCAAATTCCTGCTCGCCCTCGGCGTCCCCTTCGGCTACGTCGGCGTCGCGGTCGCAGTGCTCGTTGGGGACATGGGCATGAGTTTGGGCGTCACCGGCAACGCACTACGGCTGTCGCGCCTGCGGCCGGAATCTTCCTAGGCGGCGGTTAGGCTTCGACGAGTCGATACAAGAAGCCCGGGCCGTCGGCCGAGCGTCGTTCGGCGTAGTAAATCCCGTCGGCCGTGACGAGCGGCGCGCTCGTCGCGGCCCCGTCGCCCACAGTCCGCCACCGGCGGCGACCAGTGCTGGCGTCGATCGCGTGGAGTGCGCGGTCGTACGACCCCGCAAGGACGTGGGCCGGTGTCGCGGTCAGTGCGCCGATCACAGCGCCGCCCGTGGCGTACTGCCACTCGCGTTCGCCATTTGCTGCGTCGAAGGCGGCGACGGTCCCGTCGTGGCTCCCGACGTACGCCCGTCCGTCCGCGATCGCCGGGCCCGACATGACTTCGGCTCCCATCTCGGCCGACCACTGTCGTGACCCATCGTCGAGGTCGACGCCGTAGACGTGGTGGTCCCACGAGCCGACGATCGCGAGATCGCCGTGAGTCGCGACGGGGCCTTTGATCGGCGCCCCGGTCTCGAACACCCACGCCCGCTCGAGCCCCGGGAACGTCCAGGCGTAGCAGTTCCCGTCGTTGGCGCCGACGACGAGCCGACCGGCCGTCAGATCGATCGCGATCGTCGAATGCGGGTGGTTGGTCGGACGGTCGTCCGCCCATACCTGGGCGCCCGTCGCCGCGTCGACCGCGGCGACGCTGCCGGACGGCTGGAAATACTCGACGGCGACGTACACGACGCCGTTGTAGTAGACCGGACTCGATCCGATGGCGTCGCCAAGCGGCCGCCGCCACCGGCGCGTCCCGGTCTCCAGGTCGAACGCGTACAGGGCGCCGTCGTACGCGCCGACGTAGACGGTCTCGTTGGCGACAGCAGGCGTGCCGTGGATCCCCCGCGTGGTCGGCTCGACGGTAGCGGTCCACCGCACGTCGCCGGCGGGCGAGATTCGTCGGACGTGCCCCGTGTCCGCGGCGACCACCACGTCCCCATCAGGCAGCTGGACAGGCGTGGATTTCGCGGCGGTGTGGTCCCCCCTGTTGATCGGGAGTCGCCAGTCGACAGCCACGGCCGAGGGGATCGAATGATCGACGGCACCCCGGTTGTGGAGGCCGCCCTGGAACTGCGTCGTCGCCCGCTCGTCGAGACGGGTATCCGCCAGCGGATCGAGGATGCGATCCGATCGTGGGGCCGCGGCGAGGCAGCCGGCGGTCGAGGCCACCGCAGCACCGACCGCAGTGAGGAGTGCCCGACGAGACGGCATGGGTTTCCGGTACCCCCAGCTGGGAGAAAAGGCCACCGACAGGCCCACGCGGGAACCCACGTTTGATGTGGGCCCCGCTGCACCCAGCCGTATGGCAACGACCAGGCAGTGGCTCCTCGCGAGCCGCCCGGTGGGCGAACCGACGCACGACGACTTCGAGCTGGTGACAACGGACCGGTCGGAACCGGGCCACGACGAGGTGCTCGTCCGGACCCTGTACATGTCCGTCGACCCGTACATGCGCGGTCGGATGCGCGACGCGGAGTCCTACGCCGAGCCGTGGGACGTCGGCGAACCGATGCGGGCGGGGATCGTCGGCGAGGTCGTCGCGTCAAACCACGACGCCTACGAGTCGGGCGACGTCGTCACGGGCGAGGGCCTGTGGGCCGAACACGCGGTCATCGACGGTGACGAGCTTCGTCCAGTGGACCCGGATCTCGCACCGATTTCGACGGCTGTCGGCGTCATGGGCATGCCGGGCGTGACCGCCTACTACGGCATGACGGAAGTCGTCGATCCGGATCCGGGCGACACGGTCGTCGTCTCGGCAGCCGCGGGAGCAGTCGGCTCGGTCACGGGGCAGCTCGCCCGATTGGCTGGCGCTCGGGTCGTCGGCACGGCGGGGAGCGACACCAAAGTCGACTGGATCACCGAGGATCTCGGATACGACGCCGGCATCAACTACGCAGAGACGGACGACCTCGCGTCGGCGATCGCCGCGGCCTGTCCCGACGGCATCGACGGCTACTTCGACAACGTGGGCGGCGAGATCACCGACGCCGTCTGGCCACAGCTCAACGAATTCGCGAACGTGGCAATCTGTGGCCAGATTGCCCTCTACAACGAAGAGGGCGTCCCGACCGGGCCCCGGAAGCTCGGGCAACTCATCACGAAGCGGGCGACGGTAGAGGGGTTCCTCGTCGGCGACTACGACCGGTGGGGATTGGCGCTCCGGCGGCTCGGCGGCCTCATTGCCCGAGGCGAACTCGACTATCGGGAGCACGTGGTCGACGGGCTCGAAAACGCGCCCGACGCGTTCCTGGGGCTGTTCGAGGGCGAGAATATCGGTAAACAGCTCGTCAAAGTCGCCGAGCGCTAGGGGGTTCAGGCCAACGCGGTGCTGAGGTCCGCAGCAACGGCTTCGACAGCGTCGTGGGCCGAATCGAGTTCCGTCGGCTCCGAGAGCATGCTGAAGAAGCCGTGGATCATGTCCGCGTAGTTGCGGTGGGTGACGTCGACACCGGCATCGTCGAGCGCCTCCGCGTACGCGACGCCCTGGTCTCGGAGCGGGTCGAACCCGGCAGTCACGATCGACGCTGGGGGCAGGCCGGCGTGGTCACAGGCGACGAGCGGGTGGGCGTACGGGTTGGCGTCGTGGGCGATCGAGCCGTAGTAGCACTCCGAGAACCACTCCATGTCCTCGGCAGTCAGGTAATAGCCCTCGGCGTTCTCCGCGTAGGAGTCCCAGTCCTCGCTGGCGCTCACCGCGGGATACACGAGCGCCTGGAAGTCGATGGCCGGCCCGTCGTGGTCGCGAGCCATCAGCGTGACGGCGGCCGAGAGGTTGCCGCCCGCGCTGTCACCCATGACCGCCAGCGAGCCGTCGCCGTCGAGATCGTCGGTGTGCGCCGCGGCCCACTCGGTCGCGGCGTAGGCGTCTTCGACGGCCCCCGGGAAGGGATGCTCGGGCGCGAGTCGGTAGTCGGTGGCCATGACCACACAGCCACTCTCGCGGACGACTTCCCGACACAGGACGTCGTGGCTCTCCAGGTCGCCGATGACGTAGCCGCCACCGTGGAAGAACACGACGGTCGGGAACGGCCCGTCTCCGTCGGGCGTGTATATCCGGACCGGGATGTCTGGGTCGTCGTCTGCGAGACCCGGGATCGTCCGGTCCGTCACGTCGCCGACAGGCGGTTTCTCGATGTCGTCGGGTCGCATCTCCGCGAGGAATTCCCTGGCCCCCTCCGGGCCGTATTGCTTGAGCGGGAAGACCTCGAGTTCGTCCATCTGATCGAGCAGTGCTTGGACATCCTCGTGGGGGGTATCGGCACGCATGTGCCCGACTTCAACGAGGGGGCGCATAATGGTTCCCGACACGCCCTCGCGCGTGGACACACATCGTCGCAACGGGAGACAGGGTTACCGGTATCCCACCCAGTCTTTATCCCATCCGCCGCCGACGCCGCGGACATGGAGTACGTAGCACTCGACGAGCCCGAAAACAGCCCCCGAACGGCAGACGAGATGCGGCCACTCACGGACGCACTCGGTCTCGCCGACATGGCGATGAACTACTACGAACTCGGCCCGGGTGACTCCTTCTCCGGCGGCCTGCACACCCACATGAACCAGGAAGAGATCTTCCTGATCCTCGACGGGACGGCCACCTTCGAGACGCCCGACGAGACTGTCGAGGTCGGTCCCGAAGAAGCGATCAGGTTCGCCGCCGGCGAGTACCAGGAGGGTCGCAACGAAGGCGATGAGCGGGTCCGCGGAATTGCGATCGGGGCCCCGCAGGATCAAGGCGAGACGCGCACCCTGCTCCCCTGCCGGGAGTGTGGCGCCGACTACCACGAGGTCGAGATCGAGCCGGACAACATGACGCTGATCTGCCCGGACTGCGGCAACGTGGTCGACGTCTAGGCAGTCGTCGCGTCAGCCGGCCAGGCGATCGATCAGTGCTGCCTCGGTCTCTCGGTCGGGGCCGTGGTCTCGCCCGTCCCGGTCGCTCTCCCGGTGGTCGGCGACCGTGGCGTCCATCGACTCGCGGAGGTCCGTCGACGTCCAGCCGAGGGCGGAGAGTCGGTCGGTGTCGAGGACGACTGGGTAGGGAGAGTACAGGGGAAAGTCGTCGAAGGCCACCGCATCGCCGAGTTCGCGTTCGCTCGCGTAGACCGGCTCGACCTCGGTGTCGGCCGCCTCGGCAATGCGTTCGACAGTGCGACCGAGCGTGACGGCGCGGCGATCGGCGCAGTTGTAGGCCCGCCCCGGTTCACCCGCCGCCGCAACGAGGCGGAGGGCCTGCGCGACGTCGTCGACGAAGACCCGGTGCATCACGTTCGTCCCATCGCCAGGGACGAGGATCCGGTCGTGTTCGAGGACCCGATCGATCCAGTAATCCAGCCGCTCGGTGTGGTCGGCGGGCCCGTAGACCACGCACGGACGCACGCTGATCGCGTTGACGCCACGGTCTGCGGCCTGGAAGACGAGTCGGTCGCACTCGGCCTTCCGTGCGCCGTAGGTGGCCATCGAATCGTCGGTGGCCTGCTCGTCCGTGCAGTCCTGGAGTGGTGTCTCCCCCTCGATGAGGGGGATCGTCGGGACGCTGTACGCTGCCGCGCTCGACACGAAGACGTACGAGTCGACGTGCTCGAAGACGTCCAGAGCGTCCCTGACCTCGGCCGGGAAGTAGGCGACGAGGTCGATCACGACGTCGGGCTCGACGGCGTCACGGGCCGCCGCGAGTGCGTCGCGGTCCGTGCGGTCGCCGTTGTAGTGCTCGACACGTTCCGGAAACGGATTCTCGCTGTTGCCTCGGGTGAAGATCGTGACGTCGTCGTCCGCGTCCAACAGTTCCGCCACAGTTCGAGGGCCGATGAAGCCGGTTCCCCCGATGACGAGTGCTCGCATGCAGATCCCCACCGGCGCGGTCGGCTTGGCTCTTCGGACTCAGGCCCCACCCGGACTCACGGCGGTGCCAATCGCATCGACGAGAGTCTGCCGCTTCAAGAGGGCAAACCCAACCGCCACGAGTGCAAATCCGAAGACCGAGATGAGTCCGATCGTCTCGTTCAGGAACACGACGCCGACAATCGTCGCAACGACCGGAACGATGTAGGCCACGAGGCTCGCTTCGAAGGCGCCCCGTTCCTCGAGGATGCTGTAATACACGAAGAAGGCGACGGCCGTGGCGACGACGCCGAGATACAGGACTGCCGTGACGGACGCGGTCGTGACTGCGTCCGCACCAACGCGTTCGCCCAGCCCCCGACTGATCCCGAAGAGGACGAGAGCTCCGAGTGCCATCGACCAGCCGATCAGCGCCGGACGCCCGAGCGTCGCGTCTGCCCGCTGGACGATAACACCACCGAGAGCGACGCTCGCCACCTGGCCGACGATGATCAGTCGACCCACGGTGTCGCCAGCCAGGAGATTGCTGGGGTCCGGCTGGACGACGAGACCGATCCCCAGAAACCCGACCGCGGCACCGACGGCACCTAAGGGCGAGATGCGCTCGCCCAGGAGGACGAGAGCCCACACCGCCGTCGCGATCGGGACGAGGGCCTGGAGGATGGCGGCGACGCCACTCGGCACCGTCTGCTGGCCGACGAACAACAGGCCATTGCCGGCAAACAGGAAGAGGCCGCCCCCGACGACGGCGAAGAGATCCGCCCGCGCAGTCGGCCGCCAGTGTTCGAGCCGAGCTGTCGCGTACCAAAGTAGCAAAACGGCGGCGATGCCGTATCGGAATCCCGCAAACAGGAGCGGCGGCAGAGTCTCGAGCCCGACCGCGATCGCGGGAAACGAAAACCCCCAGATGATCGAGAGTCCGAGGAAGAGGGCGGCGTCGACGCGGCGGGACACGGCCGACACTCCGGGAAGACGGCCAAAAGGACTGGCGATACAGCGTGGTGCGAGTGCTCACGGCGAAACGGCCCGCGTGGCCGTTGCCTTGAACGCGGCGACCACCTCGTCGCCCTGAGACAGATCGAGTCGGGCCAGACTCTCAGCGGTGATTCGGGCCGTGAGCGGTGACTCGGCGCCAATCTCGATCGAAACGGTCGCTCCCTCGCGATCCCGAGCGACGTCGAGAATCTGGCCACGAAACCGGTTGCGAGCGCTGGTCTCGGACGACGCCGGGGGCGCGTCCGGCCGATGAAGGGTCACCGCGTCCGCGGGAACTGACACTGTGACGGCCTCGTCAGGGTCGTCAGCGAGTGCCCGAACGGGCCCGGCAGCCGTTTCGATCACGCCCAGGCGACCATCAAGTCGACCGAGGTCCCCCGCCAGGGCCGTCCGTTCGACCCTGACGAGACGATCGCCTTCGGCACGAAGTCGGTCCAGGCGGGACAGGAGCTCCCGACCACCTGTCGTCAGGGTACTCCCGCCGCCACCCGTCCCACCACGCGTCCGCTCAAGGACGTCACCGAACGCCGACTCGAGTTCGTCGAGTCGCCGCTGGGCGTGCGCGTAGGAGCGACCAAGTTCGTCTGCGGCGCGGTGTATCGAGCCGTACTCGTCGATCGCCCGCAACAGGGCCGCGTCGGCCGGGCCGAAGGTGCACTCGCCGGCTTGGAGTTTCACGTCGATCGCTGGCCGTCCGGCCATGGGTGACCGTGAGTACTGTGGTGACAAAGGCTTTATGTCGAAATCGATATAACGGTCGGATCGATGGATACGGGGACGGGCAATGGCCAGCGACGGACGTCGCGGCGGGCAGTACTTGCCGCACTTGGGGGGAGTCTCGCCGGGTGTCTGGGTGCGGCAGGCGACCGAAACAGCTCGCTCACGGTTTTTCACGCGGGGAGTCTCTCGGCCCCCTTCGACCGGCTCGCGACGGAATTCGAACGAACGACGGATATCAGTGTGGACCGGGAGGCCCAGGGATCGGTCTACTCGACACGGAAGATCACCGACGAGGGGCGACGGGCGGACGTCCTCGGGGTGTCGGACTACCGGTTACTTCGCGACGAGGTGCTTCCACAGTTCGGGTCCTGGTATGCAGTATTCGCGACCAATGCGATGACGATCCACTATACGCCGGATTCCAGCGGCGCCAGCGAGGTGACCACCGGGAACTGGTGGAACGTGCTCTCGCGGGACGACGTCCGCATCGGCCACAGCGATCCGGCCGCCGATCCCGGTGGATACCGAGCCGTGATGGCCCAGCAGCTCGGGGCGATCCCGTTCGACGGCGAGACCCTCTACGGGGACGCGACCTACGAAGCCCTCCGGGAAAACTCGACTGTCACGACTGATACCGAGGTGAACCTCGTCGCGCAACTACAGGCCGGCAAGCTCGACTACGCCTTCAACTACAGATCCGTCGGGACCACCCACGACGTCCGGATGGTCGACCTCCAGCCGGCCGTGGATCTGTCCCGGGCCAGTGCGCGGTACGCGGCCCACTACGCGAACGCCGTCGTCGAGACTGAAAGCGGGGTCTTCACCGGGGCCCCAATCGGCTATGGCATCACAGTTCCCACTGTCGCACGGTCACCCGACCGAGGCGCGCACTGGATCGCCGTTCTCCTCGGATCCACCGGCCGAGACATCGCGCGGGAGACCGGCTTCGAGGCGATCGATCCAGCCGTCGTGCCGGACGCCGGCGCATCGAGTGTGCCCGACCGCGTCCAGGATCACACGATCAGCCGGTCCCACCTGGGCCCGCTCCAGTTATGAGCCGCCATTCGAATCGCGTGACACGTGAGGCGGGAGCGGACTGATGCGTCGAATCCCGAGTGGTCGGCGGGCCATCGTGCTGGCGTTCGTCGCCACGCACGTCCTCGCGTTCGGCCTCACCTACCTCGCCGGGGTACCGACGGCCTACGCCGGTGTCGCGCTGATCAGCGCCGCCGCAGTCGCCTATCGTGCCAGTTGGAGCGGTTTCGGCGTGGTGGCAGTCACCCTCGGCACCGGTCTCGTGGTCCTCCTTGGGCTCCCCCTCGCGCTGTTCGTCGTCCGGCAAGAACCCTCGCTCGTGATCGAGCAAGCGGCCAGGCCGGCGGTCCACCGGACGCTGTATCTGGCGATCTACGGGCCACTCCTCGCCGCGATCGTCGCGCTTGGTCTCGGCATTCCACTCGCGTGGGTCCTCGCCCGGGGGTTCGCCGGCCAGTCCCTCGTGGAGAGTCTCGTCGATCTGCCGCTGGTCGTCCCACACTCTGTTGCCGGGCTGATCGTCCTGTTTGGATTCGGGCAGGGTGGCGCCTTCCCACACCTCTCGATTCTCGGGACGATGCTCGGCCTCGTCCTCGCGCTCACGTTCGTCAGCGCCCCGTTCGCCGTCAATGCGGTCCGCGAGGCGTTCGAGGCGATCGATCCACGGATCGAGTACGCCGCACGTGTGCACGGCGCGAGCGAGTTCGAGACGTTTCGGCGGGTGACGGGTCCACTTGCCCTCCGCGGCATGATCACCGGCGGCGTGCTCGCGTGGGCCAGGGCCGTCTCGGAATTCGGCGCTGTCGCCGTCGTGGCCTACAGCGTCCGCTTTTTCTACCCGCCCGCCGGTGATTTCGTCTCGAGCCAGCATGCGCCTGTGTTCGTCTTCAACGCCTACCGGAGCGAGGGGCTCGCCGAGAGTGGTGCCGTCGCCCTCCTCCTGCTCGGACTCGCCGCGATCCTGTTCGTCGTCGTCAGGTGGCTTACTGGTGGTCACGGCCGGCCAGGTGGGATTCGATGAGCCTCACCGTCGATGTTCGGCGGTCCTTCGAGGCCGAAGGGGCCGACCAGTTCCACCTCGACGTGGGACTCGCCGTCGACCGTGGCGAGACGCTGGTCGTGCTCGGCCCGAGCGGCTCGGGCAAGACGCTGCTCCTCGAGACGATCGCGGGCCTGCACGACGACGGATCCGTCGTGTTGGACGGGGAGCCACTCGACGAACAATCCCCCGACGAGCGTGGATTCGGCTTCGTCTTTCAGGACTATGCGCTGTTCCCCCACATGAGTGTCCGCGAGAATGTCGCCTTCGGCCAGCGCTACCGTTCCGGCAGCCGGACACCGGATGAGCTCCTCGCGTCACTTGGGGTCGCGGCGGCGGCCGACCGACGACCCCCGACGCTGTCGGGTGGTGAGCGCCAGCGGGTGGCACTCGCTCGCGCACTCGCCGTCGATCCCAGGGTCCTCCTTCTCGACGAGCCGCTCTCGTCACTCGATGTCCCCACCCAGCGAGCGCTTCGCGATGATCTGCTCGACGTGCTGGCCGAGATGACGGCCGTCTACGTCACCCACGACCGGACGACTGCACGGGCGCTCGCAGACCGGATCGCCGTGATGCAGGACGGGGCGCTCGTCCAGACCGGACCACCAGCAGAGGTTTTCGAGCAACCCGGAACGCCGTTTGTCGCGTCGTTCACCGGGGCCAACTGCCTCTCCCTGTCGGGCCAATCCGACCCGCTGGCAACCGGTCTCCAGGTTCCGCCAGGCGCGACCCACCTCGCGATTCGGCCCGAGCATGTGGCTGTCGGGACAGGGTCCCTCGACGGGACCGTCGAACGACGAACGCCAGAAGAGGGTGTCGTCCGGCTCGGTCTCCGTGTGGCGAATCGATCCATCGAGGCCCTGTCGATGTCGCCCCCAGCAGTGGGGGACAGGGTTGCCGTGGCGCTTCCATCCGAACACGTCACGTTTCCGAGTGACCAGTAGCACCACGGTGCAGCGGGGCCGACGCATCCGGTCTCGGGCGCTGCAAACGACTGGCCATCGTCCCACACGTCTATGGCAGCGACGGTCCTACGGTGGCCAATGGCTCGCCAGATCGAACCCGGATTCCACTGGATGCAGGAGTGCGGGAGTGACCTCCACCTGGATGTGACCTTCGACGGCGATCCACCCACCTGGTACGAACCGGGAGCCGAGACACACATCGGCCAGAGCGCCTACGTGCTCCAGGGTGAACAGTCACTCCTGTTCGACACACTCTCGCCGGCGAGTACGGATCGGATTATAGATTCCCTTGAAGGAATTGTAGACGGTGGTCTCGACTACCTCGTGGTGTCACACCCGGACGTGCCCCACGCTGGCAATACGTCACAGATTCTGGCAGCGTATCCCGACGCCGAACTCGTCGCCCCACGCTATGGCCGGGACCACGACCTCTACCACCTCGGCGACGCGACGAAGGTCGGGGCGGGCGATTCGATCGATCTGGGCGGCTTCACCGTCGACTTCCACGACGCGCCCTTTCCCGACGCCCCGATTCACCTGTGGATGAGCGAGCGGACCACCGACACGCTGTTTCCCGTCGACTGGTTCGGGTTCCCGCACAACGACACGGAGTGTTCCCAGTTCGTCGACGAGTTCGATCGCCCGCTGTCGGTCGAGCGGCTCGTCGAGTTCCACGGACGCGTGCTCTTCTGGCTCCAGTATGTCGACGTCGCCAAGACGAACAGGGAGATCGAGCGGCTCGCCGAAACCTTTGACCCGGCCGTGCTTGCGCCGGCTCACGGCTGCGTGGTGCGCGAGAACGTCGCCGAGCACATGCGCCGCGCCACGAGTGCCGTCGAGGCAATCAACGCAGAGGGCCGTGTCGGGATCTTGGGGTAAAGATGCAGGAAATCCATCCTGGTGTGACGTGGATCGAAGAATGCTACGACCTCGGCGACGTCCACGAACACGTCGCCGTCTACCTCCTGTCGGACGATGAGAGCGACGTCCTGATCGATTCTGGGTCGTTTTACCACCGCCAGGCCATCACCAAGCAGGTGGCCAGCGCGACGAACGGGGCGGGAATCGACGCATTGGTCCTCTCGCATTCGGACTATCCGCACGCTGGAAACGTCAGCGAATTTGCCGCGGACGGAAACGATGTCGAACTCGTCGCATCGTCTGGCTCGCCACGTGCGCAAGGACTTCCTGCGGACGCTACGCAGGCGTACATCGGTGGCTCGCTGGTCGTGGCCGGCCGGAAGCTCTCGTTCATCGACCCGCCGCTGGCCGACCGGTCGCACACGACGTGGATGTACGACCACGAGTCGAGCGGCCTGTTCGTCGCCGACGGATTCGGGAGTTACCACCAGCCCGGCGAGTGTTCGGACACGTCTGCCGACTTCGACGAGGGAATTCCCGCGGCGGCGATCTACGAGTTCCACGCTGACACGCTCGACTGGCTCCGGTACGTCGACCCAGCGAAACTCCGGCAGGCCATCGAGGCAATCTTTACCGAGTACCCACCCGCATACGTCGCCCCGATCCACGGCCACCCGATCATGGCCGCGGACCTGGATAGCTATCTCGACCGGTTGATCGACGCGGCCGCCCGTATTGCCGACGAGTACGTAGTCGGCTCACGTGACTCACAAGAAGGTTAGTGACGGTGGTGGTTGAGGTGCGTCGTCCGGTCGCCGAACGCCGGACAGAGTTCGACAGTAGCGTGGTCGACGTCGCCACATCCGATTGCCAAGATCGCCCGGCCGAGCAAGTGGGCATCAAACATGCTCTCAGATCCTGCAAGCGGGCCGCTTCGAATCACAAAGACTGACGCCTGGTGTACGTCGGTCGTTGACGGTGTCGGCCGAACGGCGGACTCGGGCGGGACCATTTCGACACGGACGCCGGCCGGCAATTCATGGGGGTGTCCACGATACCGCAATCATTTGACGCCTGGCGCACGACGTTCGTCGAGAGAAGTAGTCATCGCCGCCAGCGATCTATATAGAAGTAAGTGATAAAACATATCAATCGAAGAAAATTATTAGAGAGTGGCGGACCACGATACTTGTGGGACCACCAATGGCCACCGTCATCTCCGAGAACCGATGCTTGGAACTGTTCGTCAGATCGCTGTCGCCTAGTGAAGCACCCACGGCCAACCACATTCACCGACTGCGAAATCTCGAACACACCGGACAGATCGCGGACGCGACAATCACTGTTTGGGGCCACGAAGTCGGCCTGGCCGAGACTCCCGAGCGAACTGCCACCGGTCGGTTCATTCGCGAGCGAATTGCCGCGATTCGCGCCTGGGCTCGCGAGAATGACGTCCAGGTCTCCCCGTTCTTTCGGAATCGAGAAGTGACCGACGGAATTACCGGAGAGTGCTATACGGCCGTGCGGTTACCCGTCCGTTGCCTCGTGGAATATCGGGATACTGACATAGCACACGTGACACCGCATCGAACAGAACAACGGACGGTGGGCGTCGCCGACCGACTGCAACAGTTGGAAGTCACCGACGCGATGACGACGGCGCCAACGAGTTCATAACACACCAGCCTGGTCGATTGTCCCCCCCACAGACAGCGCGAGTCGGCCCGTCCGCGATATCGAGGCCCGGTCAATTCCCGATCAAAAAACGCTCGCTGCCGGGATTGACGAGACGGTGGTCGTCCGCACCGAGTTTCGATCCTAATCCGCGGACAGATTCTCGAAGTACAGCGATCGATCTTCGGCCGGCGACGGCGTCGTCAGCCACGACACACCAACCGTCACCAGCGCGCCCAGGACCATGCAGTACAGCGAGATTCCCCACCCGAAATACGTCGTGGCGAACAGTGGCAGATCTCCGACCACCGTGACCGCGGGCAGGAGGCTAAAGCTGGCGTAGACGAGTTGCGGCAGCAGGATCCCCGCCAGCATGCCAGTGCGGGTCGTCCCACGCCAGTAGAGGGCGATGATCACCGGCAGGGCAAGCTGCGCGAACCCGCCGAATGCGAGATCGCCGATGTCGACCAGCAGCGAGCCGACGGTGCCAGCGCCAAGCGCTCCGGCCTCGACCCAGAGGCTCGCCACCAGCGCTCCCACGGCGAAGACCACCACACCGAGCCGACCGAGGTGACTCTCCCTGTCCGCGGAGAGGTCCCGGTCGACGAGTGGTCGATAGAGGTCACGGGTGAAATACGAGGAGCCGGACAACAGCATCGAGTCGGACGACGACATCATCGCCGCCAGGGCCCCCGCGATGACCAGCGCGGCGAACCACGCCGGCGTGTACTCGGCGAGGACGACCGGGAGAATGTTCTCGCCGGCGGCGACGTCGGCCTGGAGGCCGAGGCCCCGGGCCCACGTCCCAAGCAGGAAGGCTGGCACGAACAGCAAGAGGACCAGGATCGGCCAGAGTGCGAAGGTGCGTTTCAGGACGCGTTCGGAGTTCGCCGTGAAAAAGCGCTGGTTGATCTGGGGGAACATGGCGACGCCGAACGCGATGCTCACCGCGAACGTCAACATGGTTTGGGGCGTGTAGAAGTCGCTTCCGAGCGCGAGGAAGTCGGGCGCGTCGGCGGCGAGGCCCGCGTTGATCGTCGCCATCCCGTCGACCGAGACGAGTACCCAGAGGAAGGCCGCCCAGACCATGAGTAGCATGAACGCGCCCTGGAGCGTATCGGTCCAGGCGATGCCCCGCATCCCCGCGAGCGCGACGTAGACGATCATGAAGGCAGTGATCAGCGTCGCACCAGCCCAGTAGGGGACCGCACCCCCGGTGAGGCCACGGAGTGCCCCACCGGCGCCGATCTGCTGGAGCATCACGTAGGGAAACAGCCAGAACAGCGACACGGCGGCGACCAGCGCCCGGAGTCCCCTCGACCCGAAACGGGCACCGAGCATCTCGCCCAGGGTGAGGTACCCGCGGCGGCGGCCGATCAGCCACTGCTTGTAGCCCACGACGTACCAGAGGACGGCGAAGATGACCCCGTCCATCAGTCCCATCACGAGGATCCACTCCGGCCCCTGGCCGTAGGCGGTGTCCGGGCCGCCGAAGAACGTAAACGCCGAGAGGAGCGTCGCGAAGACTGTGAACAACAGGACGACCGTCCCGAACGTCCGGCTGGCGAGGTAGAAGTCCTCGGCCGTGCGCTCAGTGAGCCGGTAGGCGAGGACGCCCACCCCGAGTGCGACGAGGAGGTAGCCCACGACGATGGCGAGCTGCAGTGCTGTGCTCACGAGTCCGGCCCCCCGGTGATGCCGATGCCCCACGCCCGTCGAGTGAATACCCAGAACACGGCCGACGCGAGCAGCATCCAGCCGATGTGCCACCACAGCCAGACCGGGAGCCCGCCAACGAGCTGCGACTCACCCCACAGGAACCAGGGGACGGCCAGCGCCACGACGAGTCCGAGTGCGACCACCCAGCCGTACGTCTCCACCCTCGAGACCATTTGGTTGTGCTGCGGGGCGTCCGTGGGCCACTAAGCCTTGTCGTTTGCGGCGTCGTGGGCGAGCGCCACCACAGGTTCAAGGGCGAACTCCGTGAATCCGACGGCATGGACGTCCTCATCACCGGCGGCGCCGGCACCGTCGGCACCGCCATCACGGACCACCTCGCCGACGGGGAGCCGTTCTCGTTTCGGTGTCTCGACCGCGAACCGCATCCCAACGATGCCGTCACGTCGACCGTCGGGGACGCCGGCGACGTCGAGACGCTCCGATCCGAACTCGAGGGTGCCGACGCCCTGATTCACCTCGCCAACGTCGGACTCGAGGTCGGCGGACCCTGGGAACGGACCATCCAGTGGACCGACGCCCACGGGACGAACCTCTCGATGCACGCCACCGTCATGGCGGCCGCGGTCGACGCCGGCGTCGAGACCGTCGTCTGGGCCTCGTCGAACCACGCTGTCGGGATGTACGAGGTGCAGCACGCCCCGGGAATCTACCAGCTCGGCGCCGACATCGAGGTCGATCACACCGTCCAGCCACGTCCGGACTCAATGTACGGGATCGAGAAGGTCTACGGCGAGGGGCTGGGACGCCTGGCCGCCGACGCGCACGACCTCCGGGTCTACGCGTTGCGAATCTGTGCCGTCCGCGACCCCGCGTACGACCACCCGTACGGCGACGCCGAGCGCGGCGTCGATCGTGGTGACTGGGAGCGTGGCTCCGACGCGTACGCCGAACAGGTCGCCCGGCTCAAGGCGATGTGGCAGTCTCGCCGGGATCTCGCCCACCTCGTCGAGTGCTGTCTGCAGGATTCCACAGTCACCTTCGACGTCTTCTATGGCGTGAGTGCGAACGAGCGGCGATGGTTCGATATCGACCACGCGCGTGAAGTCCTCGGGTACGAGCCGGCGGACAACGGCGAGGACTGGGACGCCCCACCGGAGTGAGTCGTGACGGCGGTCAGGAGTCCCTCGCGGCACTGACCGCCTCGGCCATCTCGCCCTGCCACGGATCGCCGTGGCCCGGCAGGAGCGTGCGGTCTCCGAGATCCTCGAGGCGAGCCAGGGACGCCCGGGCCCGCTCCACGTCGGCGTTGAACAGCGGCATCAGCTGGGGGCCGGCGCGGCGGCCGGTTTTGATGTCGAGGGTCGCCATGGCGTCGCCACAGAGGAGGGCGTCCCGGTCTGAGAAGTGGAAGGCGCACGACCCGGGGGAGTGTCCGGGGACGTGGATTACCTGCGGCTGGCCGGGGACGTCGAGTTCCACGCCGTCCGCAAACGTCTCGACCGTCTCGACGGGGGTGATCGACGTCCCGCCGCCCCGGGCGAGTTCGACCAAGAGCCCGATGACGGCAGGCCGCCAGAAATTGCGGATCATCGGTCCAACCGGGGCACCGGACCCTTCTCCACGGGCCATGGCCGCGTCCGCCTCGTGGACCAGAACCGGGACGTCGGCCGCCTCTCGCAGACGATTCGCGAAGCCGACGTGGTCGGGATGGCCGTGCGTGAGGACGAGTGCGTCGACAGCTCCCTGATCGTACCCCAGATCCGCCAGCCCATCCTGGAGGTGGTCCCAGTGGCCTGGAAGTCCAGCGTCGACGACCGTCAGCCCCTCGTCGCTCTCGACGAGGTACCAGTTGACCCGCCGGGACCCGAAGCGATGCACACCGGTGGCCACTTCCGTGGCTTGATCGGCACCCATGCCACCGTCTCCGGTGGGCGGCCGCCTAAAGGTATGCTACGGGACGATGACCAGTTTTCCCAGGAACGACTCCTCCATGACGTCGATCTGGGCGTCCGCCGCCTCGTCGAGTCCATACGTCTCCGCAACCTCGATTGACAGATCGTCTTGGCCCATGAGATAGCCGACACCGTCGAGGATCCGCCGGATGTCCGGCGCATTGAAGAGGATCATGAACTGGTAGTTGACTTCACTCGACCGAGCGGCGCCGTCGTCCTGGAAGCCGACGACGGGGTCGTTTTCGCCGATGCCAACCACCCGCCCGCCGGTCGCAGCCACTTCCGCATCGAATTGGAGGTAGTCATCGAGGCGGTGGTCGAGAATGACGTCGACGCCGCCGTCACTCTCGTCGCGCACCGCGTCCGCGAGGTCGTCTCTGGCGTAGTCGAAGACGGCGTCGGCCCCGAGTGATTCCACGCGGTCGTGGTAAGCCGGCGCGGCAGTCGCGATGACGTGCGCTCCGGTCGCCGCAGCGATTTGGACGGCCGCGTGACCGACGCCGCCGCTGCCGCCGTGGATGAGGCACCGCTCGGCCGGTTTGAGTTCAGCGTGCTCGATGAGTGCGCGCCACGCCGTGCCGGCGACTACCCCGGCGCCACCTGCCTCGACGAGGTCGACCCCGTCCGGAAGCTGCACGATCGAGTCCACGGGTGCCGTGGCGAATTCGGCGTAGCTCCCCTGGTGTGCCGCGTTCCCGATTCCGGTACCGAAGACGCGGTCCCCCGACGCGAATCCGTCGACGTCCGCGCCGACCGCGGCGACGGTGCCCGCAACGTCGACGCCAGGCGTGAACGGCAGTTCGACGGGGGTGTAACTCCCGTCGCGGAAGTAGGTGTCGACGGGATTGACGCCGGCTGCGGCAACCTCGATCAGTACCTCGTCCGGGCCTGGGTCGGGACGGTGTATCTCCTCGACTGAAAATACGTCCGGTCCACCGTGCTCGCGGAGTCGTGCGGCTCGCATACTGGTACGGTTTTGGAGGGGTTCCGGGAAAAGCCTAGCCCGTGATGCTGCGGGCCTGATTTGGCTGGACGCATTTCGACACTCGAACATGGTGACATCGAGACAAACCCTGAATAACGTCAGTATTCTGAGCAAATAGGAGGGCCCGACAGCGGTGAAGCCACGGTGGGGCGACCACGCTGAGGGCGATCGGTCAGGCGGTTTGCGCCGCCGGTTGTCGGAGGTGTTGGGAGGAATGGTGCTGCGCGAGTAGATTGTAGCGGGCAGGCAGAGTGATTTCCAGCGAATGCAGTGTTTTCTCGCGCAGATCTATGTATAGATTCTCGCCCGGCCGTGGCCGGACCACAATCTACTTGTATACTTGTACAGATATTCAGGTATGAATAAGCGGCTCGAACACCTCATCGAATCGGAACTCGGCGAATGCCAGCCCGAAGATGTCGACGAGCGCCTCACGTGGCTGAACGCCCGGGCCGCCACGGCCGACGAGACCGCAGACGACGACGTGGAGGCGCTCGACACCCTCGGCGACGGAACCCGCTACCGGCTCGCTCGCCTGCTCGTCGCGGCCGACCGGGAGCTCTGTGTCTGCGAACTCTCCACGGTCGTTGACGTCAGTGAGAGCGCCCTCAGTCACGCACTCTCCGACCTCCGGAAAGCCGGCCTCGCGACCCGCCGGAAGAAGGGGACCTGGCGCTACTATGCCTCGACCGACCGGACGCGGGCAATCTTCGACGCCCTTGACGTCACACGGGAGGCCGCTGCATGACCCAGGCAATCCGCGTCGCATTCGTCTGTGTACAGAACGCCGGCCGCAGCCAGATGGCCGCTGCGTTCGCCGAGCGCGAGCGCGCAGCGCGCGGCCTCGTGGACCGCGTGGAGATCCTGTCCGGCGGCACTCATCCCGCCGACGCCGTTCACGACGTCGTCGTCCAGGCGATGGCGGAACTGGACTTGGACCTCGCCGATCGCGAGCCCAGCGCCATCTCGACAGCCAACCTCGAAACCTGTGACTATCTCGCAACCATGGGCTGCTCCACACTCGAACTGGACGCCGACATCGCCGTCCGTGATTGGTCGCTCCCGGACCCCTACGGCGCGGACCCCGAGCAGGTTCGGGAGATCCGCCAGCAAGTTCGTGAGCGAGTGGCCGCGCTCTTCGACGAGATTGAAACCGAGCTGGCCGAGGAGTGACGGGAGTCGGACGCTCATGGCTGGCACCACGCCGCTCGCCGTCGAATTGCTCGTCCTGGCGGCGGCCGGGGGAGTGTTCGGCGCCTCGATTGGCGCGCTTCCCTCCTTTGCCCTCGCTGGTCTGTTTGTGATCGTGGGAGAAGTCGCCGACTACGTCGCGACGGCCGCCGGCGGGGGGCTCCCGATCGACATCACCGCCTCGATCGGCTTCGGTGTCGTCCTCGGCCCCCACGTGGCCTTCGGCGGTGGTGCCGCGGCACTGGCCTATGCCGCCCGCAGAGGATACGCGGACGGCATCGACGCCAAAGACGTCACCAGGGGCCTCGGTAACCGCCCGGACGTTCTTGCCGTCGGAGCCGCCTTCGGCGTCGTCGGCCACCTGCTCGCGAGCGTCGCCACCGGGATCGCGCTGCCCGTTGACCCCGTCGCCCTAGGCGTCGTCGGGTCCGCACTCCTGCACCGCGCAATCTTCGGGTACAGTGTCATCGGTCGGTGGACCGGTCCCCGGAGAATGACCCCCACCGTCGAGCCCCAGCCCGACGGCGGCGCCTCTCCGGAGCCCTGGCTCTCCTACCAGCATGCGTGGCTCGAGGTCGCGGTCCTCGGCATTGCTGCGGGGCTGCTCGGTGCATACGTCGCCTACCTGACTGCCAGTCCATTCCTCGCCTTCGGTCTGAGTGTCATCGCACTGGGTATGCTGTGTGCCGGGACGGCGCGAATACCGGTGACGCACCACATGACTCTGCCCGCGAGTACCGCCGCACTTGCCCTGGCTGGACCAGGCGCGCTCACTCCGAATGCGGTTGCTGCGAG
>CAYLJD010000027.1:0-1370 GCA_964383875.1 uncultured Halobacteriales archaeon | reverse complement strand
GTCGGGCGATCCGCGCCTGTCGGTACGCGCTGGCGCGGTCCGTCTCGAGCCGGTCGACGGCACGGACGTCGACCAGCGCGCCCTGAAACTGGCGCGCGACGAGTGCTTCGAGCCGATCGATCTCTTCGGCGCGACTGCGGGCTGCCGCGGTCAGGTCCGCGTCGGACTCCACGAGGGCGTCGACTGCCTCACGGAGCATGCCGAGGACTTGCTGGCGCAGCTGGGCGATGGTCTGGGTCAGGGACACCGCCGACGCGTCGAGCTTGCTCCGGCCGACGACACCGGCATCGGGCTCCGCCTCGACCTGCATTCCGACGAGCGCCGTCATTGCCTCTACCGCGGCACGGCGCTGGCCGGGCGAGAGTCCGTCCGCGGCATCGACGACGATACCGTCCGCTCCAGCCGCGTACGCAGCCCGGACGAGCGGACCGATTTCGGTAGGCTCGAGGCCGGCGGCGTCCAGCCAACGCTGCCGCTCGCCCGTCGTTGGCTCGGTCGGCGCGACGACGACGCGATCCTCGAAGTCGTAGACGTACACGTCCGAGCCCGCCTCAATGTCCTGGCTGCGGGCCCAGTCCTTCGGAAGAGAGACGGTAAACGTCGATCCACCGGTGCGCTGGACCTTGCGGATGGCAGGCTCGTCGTCGGAGGGGCGATGTCGGGCCATCAGAATAGCAGGGAATCGTCGTGGTCGATCATGTACAGAGTCCTGGCGGCGATGTTTTCGGCGTGGTCGCCGACGCGCTCGAGGTCGCGGATCGTCACGAGGAGGCGCGACGCGGCCCCAAGCAGGTCCTCCACGCCGTCGGACGGTCGCGCGCGGACCAGTTCGGTCACCACGCCCTCAGCGGCGGCTTCGCAGGCGCCATCGAGGACGTCGTCGCGCTCCGCGATCTCCCAGCAGGCCTGGGTGTCATCAGTCGCGTAGGCGGCGAGAGCGTCCGCAACCATGATCCTGGCGTCAGCTGCGATGCCGTCGATATCGACCGTCGGAAAGTGTTCGTAGCTGGGCGCCGCCGGATCCGCGGCAAGGTTCGTCGCGAGGTCCCCAATGCGTTCCAAGTCGGTGACGATCTTGAACGACGAGGCGACGAAGCGCAGGTCCGTCGCGACGGGCTGCTGGAGAGCAAAGAGATCGATGCAATCGCGTTCGAGCGCGAGGTACTGCTCGTTGATCTCGCGGTCACCCTCTCGGACTTTCACTGCCAGGTCGGGATCGCCCTGGTGGCGGGCGGCCAGCGCCATGTCGTACCGATCCAGGACGATTTCGCCCATGGCGACGACGTCGTTGCGGAGCGTCTCGAGCTGTTCGCGGTACTCTGCTCGTGGCATGGTCAGCCGAACTTCCCCGTGATGTAGTCCTCGACGCG